>NZ_JBGONH010000039.1:0-48603 GCF_041439075.1 Vibrio sp. FF145 | reverse complement strand
AGCCAAATATCCGTTCAGGTTCAAGCAATAATGCTTATCCGAACGGCATTAAGTCTCAAAGACTGGCCTTTATTAATGCGCGTTGTTGACTCACTATTTGAGCTGTGGAGCAGTTCAATTAGTGAGAAATTAGAAATTCCCCCGCTGGGTCAACAATCACTTTGTCACTCATGCCTTGACGACCAAGCAGCATCATATAAGTCATATCTTGACGGTTGCTTAGTGTGATATCGATAGGCCATTCCTGACCGCCGATTTTTAGCATGGTTTCAATCACACAACGGTGTTCAACTTCGCCGTTCGATGATTTGATTCTTTTACTTGTTTTCAGCTTCGCCTTGCAGCGCACTGTCTCTTCTAGGTGGTAAACGTCTGGGTGAAGATCGAACTCAACGAAGTTTTCACCGTCTGTTTTTACACATAGTAGATTGTCTACGTGTAGAGAAGAGGTTTGAGCCCCTGTATCAACACGCGTATGTAGTCCAGTTATCCCTAACTCTGGTAAGCAAAGTGCTTCTGTATTCCCTATGATCATTTTATTGTTCATGTTTTTTCCAATCATGAGTAAACGTCGTTTAATCAGCCTTTGCCACGAGTACGGTTAGCGTTTGGTTTTGCATTTTTTTCAATGAACTCGAAAATCATGTCTGCCACATCTTTGCCTGTTGATTTCTCGATACCTTCTAGGCCTGGAGAAGAGTTCACTTCCATTACAACAGGGCCATTCTTAGATTGTAGAATATCGACACCACATAGGTTTAAACCCATGATTTTAGCCGCATTGATCGCTGTAGCGCGCTCTTCTTTGGTTAGTTTAACCAGTTGAGCTGTACCACCACGGTGCAGGTTAGAGCGGAATTCACCCTCACCAGCTTGGCGTTTCATTGCTGCAATAACCTTGTTACCCACAACAAAACAACGAATGTCTGCGCCATTAGCTTCTTCAATGAACTCTTGAACCAAGATGTTCGCTTTTAGGCCCATGAATGCTTCGATAACGCTTTCAGCTGCTTTGTTTGTTTCTGCTAGAACCACGCCGATACCTTGAGTACCTTCAAGAAGCTTGATAACCAGTGGCGCACCACCTACGTTTTTGATCAAGTCTTGAATTTTGTCTGGGCGGCTTGCGAAACCTGTTTTTGGTAAGCCAATACCTTTACGAGACAACAATTGTAGTGAGCGCAGTTTGTCGCGAGAACGACTGATTGCTACTGACTCATTGATACAAAAAGTGCCCATCATTTCGAATTGGCGAACAACCGCAGTGCCGTAAAAGGTAATGGAAGCGCCAATACGTGGAATAACAGCATCGTATTGAGGTAGCTCTTCACCCATGTAGCGAATCTTCGGATTGTTACTCGCGATATCTATATCACAGTGCAGCGTGTCGATAACATCGACCTGGTGACCACGAGCTTCTCCAGCCGCTTTTAAGCGAGAAGTAGAGTATAGGTTTTCGTTGCGAGAAAGAATTGCGATACGCATGGCGTTTCCTTAGTTAATACCTGATTGGTAACTGCAAATAAATGAGTTGTTAGCTGAGCTTTCAGTTTTTCTGAGGCTCTTTGCTTGCTTCGGGGCGAACCTTAAGGCTTTTCGTTTAACTAAGAAAACGAATTAAATTTGTCGAGTCGACAACAGAAATTTATCGTATGTGTGAGTGATTGGTACAGCAGGGTTTAGAGGGCGTTTTGAATGGAAAAGCGAGTTGAGACCTAACTCATATTGGGGGTAGGAGCATATTAGGTTGTATCAACTCGCGTTAACTCGGTGCTTAAAAGTGTACTAATAACGCCAGTTACATAGCTCTATAAGTGTTCGTAGTGCTTCTCTTTCGAGCTTGCTACAGGTGCTTTTAAGCTTATTAAGATAGTATTTTCTCATGATGGTTACTTCTCTTGTATTAGGCTTTGGTGGGAACTCAAAGTTCCTTGTTGACCCATTAATTATGGTCACTTAATAGGAAGTAATAAACAGATGGGTTTTTACTAGGTTGTTCCTGTTTTTGTCTTTTAGCGCTACTTTTGGGCTGATGTGTTTTATAATGAGCTTAATCAGGAAGGGTTGTTTCTAAAAAGGTTCATTATTTGTCTGATCTAAACATGATGCGTTACTACACAAGGCTAGATTCGTTTGAGCCTAACCTCTCACATTCGGTTACCTTAACTGAGGTCGCAGATAAGCTGTTCACCAGCTTGCGCCATGCACGAACCTTGTTAGGCAAGATGCATCAGGCTGAATGGTTGGTGTGGGAGCCAAAAGTCGGCAGGAATCAACGTTCTAACCTGACATTGCGCTATAGCAATCAAGAATTGACTCAACATGTTGCTAGTAAACTGATAGAGCAGGGCAAATACGAAAAAGCACTCTCAATTCTAGACAATGACCGCGCTGTATTTGGCTCTCTCCTCCAAGAAACCTCTGGCGCGACGATGCGTGAAGGGCTGCTGCACGTTCAATTAACCTATAAACGTAAGTTTGAAGACCTATTCCCGCATCATATTCACCGCAGTAGCGAACGATTTTTGATCAGGCAAGTGTTCAGTTGCCTCGTCACTTGTAATGGCAAGGGCAAGTTGAAGCCTGAACTGGCGCACCATTGGGAATATGATGCTGAAAAATTAGTTTGGACTTTCTATTTGCGCCCGGGCTTAACCTTCCATGATGGTCAACCCGTTGACGCCAAGCAACTCGTGTCGTTATTTACCGCCTTACAACCGCTACCTTTCTATCAGACAGAGCTCGCCCATGTCGCTTCGGTTTACAGTGAACAGCCGTTAAGGATCAGCTTCCAATTGACCAAAGCAGACACTGGCTTCGCGGGCTTATTGGCTGGCGTTAAGTATTCGATTCAACCTGCTGCGCAAGTGACTCGTGAGCCATCGCCATTGAATTCAGTGTCTCATGCCGTGATTGGAACCGGCCCTTTCAAAGTGGTTGAGACTAGTAACGAACGCATCAAGCTTGCCGCATTTGAACACTATTATGGTTGTCGCTCTCTAACGGATGAAGTGACTATTTGGCAATTCGAAGAGTCGATGACGGGCAGTGCTCGCTTTGATGACAGCCAAATGCAGGTGTCACCTTATGAAGATTCATCTTGCTTCCATCAATTAGGGAAAAGCGACGCGAAGCTGGTGTCGGCTGAAACTGATGGCCTTCGTAGCCGAGTTGAGGATGGGTGTTTGTTTATCCTATTCAATCAGAACTCAGCGGCTAGCCCACTAAATAATGAGCAGCGCAAATACCTTTCAGAACTGACCAACCCACAAGCGATTTTGTCTCAGCTGGAACACAATAAGGGTTTGTTTAGTGTCTCTTTAGCTCAAAATATACTGCCAAGTTGGAAGAAATTGTATCGAACGCCTTCGAAAGAGACACAGCTGCCGAAAAAGATGACTATTGCGGTTTACGATTATTATGCGTTGTATCGATGTGCGATTTGCGTATCCGACATACTCAAACGATATGGCGTAGACGTTGAGGTGAACACCTACAGTTTTCGAGAGTTGGCGCAGCTCTCTCAGAGTGGCGAGTTAAAGGAGGGCTTGGTGTTGTGTAACCTCAACCTCGATGACAATGCCCCGTCTTCGCTGTTCTCATGGATGATGAACGATCCTGTTTTGCACTTTGCTTTGGGAGAGATGAACAGCGACTGGCTCAAGCAGCGCTTGGATAGTCATAAAGCATCGGTTGAACTGCCTAATTACTTGGCAGAGCTAGAACCCATCGCGTCTACTCTGATCTCAGATTATTGGTTAGTGCCCATGTTCCATCACTTACAGACCGTTCGTTTCCAAGGGATTCTGAAAAACGTTGCCATCACCAACTGGGGATGGCCAGATTTCAAGAATGTATGGTCTGCTGATTAACCTTTCTGACTAGCTAAATAACTAAGTTAACTCGTTGCCAAAATTGGTTTTTCCAAAATCGACTTTGACACGCTCACGTCTAGATAAATTAAAGATTACACTCGGTGGTTTACTTTTTGGTTTTGGCATGTAAACTAGTCGGTGTAGTTTATGTGTTGGGTCTATCCCAACGGTTAAAGAGATACCAATGAAAAAATATCTATTACCGATTTTAGGAGTACTTGCCGTGGTCGCTATCGTAAGCACAGGTTCACAATCAAACGACAATCTAGATAAGCTTCCAAAGAAGTTTGCTAACAGTGAGTTGGAATACAAATCGGGTATGTCTGATATTTTTTCAATCTTGAAAGCATACGTGACTGTGGAAAGAAACGAGCCAGTGCCGCGCGCTGCATTGCCTTTGATTCCAATGACAGCTGAGCAATTGATCGAAGAACAAGACGACGTTGCTTACCGCTTAGGTCACTCAAGCGTGATGATGAAGCTGGATGGCAAGTTAGTGATGACTGACCCTGTGTTCAGTGATCGTGCATCACCAGTGCAATGGATGGGACCAAAGCGTTTTCATCCGACACCAATCACACTGCAAGACCTACCCGATATTGATGTGGTGGTGATCAGCCACGATCACTACGACCATTTAGACAAAGGTGCCGTTAAGGTGCTCGCCGACAAAGTGGGGACGTTCTTAGTGCCATTAAGAGTTGGCGCACTATTGGAAAAGTGGGGCGTGGATAAAGGGAAGATCATCGAATTGAATTGGTGGGAATCAGCAACAGCCTCAGACATTGAGTTCACGTTGACACCGACACAGCATTTCTCTGGACGTGGCTTGCTTGATCGTGACCAAACACTGTGGGGCAGTTGGGTTATTAACGCTTCAGACAAGAAAGTCTTCTTTAGTGGTGATTCTGGTTACTTCAGCGGCTTTAAAGAGATTGGCGACCGCTTCGGCCCGTTTGATTTAACCATGGTTGAAACGGGCGCGTATAACTCACTTTGGGCGGATATTCATATGTTCCCAGAGCAGAGTGTTCAGGCGCACATTGATCTGCAAGGTAAGGTGATGATGCCAATCCACAACAGTACCTTCGACCTTTCTATGCATGATTGGCAAGACCCAATGGAACAAGCACTGGCGATAAGCAAAGAGCGAGATGTACAAATGGTAAGCCCTGTGATGGGTGAACGTTTGGTGATTTCAGAACAAGTACCTGTTCAAGCATGGTGGAAACTGTAATTGGATACCTACCCACAAGCTATAAATTTCAGTATTATAAAGCCCTATAATTTCAGGGTGATAAGACATGCAAAGTAAGTTTAGACAAGCGGCAAAGGAGTTACTAAGCTACCGAGTTTCTGGTATGAAAGCAGCGCGAATGAGTGATCAATTTCGCCCGAACAACCTTGAAGATTCTTTACACATTCAAGCATCAATGGTTGACCTTCACCGCAGTAAAGTCGGTGGTTGGAAATGCCTGTTGCCATTGAGCGAAGAGAAGTTGATCGTTGCGCCTATTTTCGAAGATAGCGTTCAGTTTGGTTCTGAATGCGAGGCTTTTTCGGATAACGGAGTAGTTCGTATTGAACCTGAAATTGCTTTTGTCTTGGCCAAGCCTTTACCAGCAAATTCCAATGGTTACACTGAAGAGCAAGTTAATGAGGCTATCGGTTCGTGTCGCATGGCTTTAGAGCTTATTCAATCCCGCTTTGCCGATGATAGTGGCGTAGAGTTCTATGAAGTGTTGGCCGATGGCTTAGCTAATCAAGGTTTGTTTCTTGGCCCTGAGCTTAGTAAAGAGAGCGCTTTTGCAGCGGCGAACTTTGAGATTGCTATTACTCAAGATGAGAAAGTGCAAGCCTTCACTGGTAAGCACCCAAACTCACTACCACAAACTCCTATCTATTGGCTGATTAACACCATGACTCAACGCGGTGTTAGCTTCGAAGCGGGGGAGGCCATTATTACCGGGTCATATTGTGGTGTTGTTGAAGTCGAATTCGATAAACTAACGACAGTACGTTATGACGAGCTGGGCGAATATGAAGTGATATTTAAACAAAAGTTATAAAGTTTTCTGCTTACATGATCTGTTCTCGAAAGGCTATTTACTGGTTAGTAAGTAGCCTTTTCTATTATGTGATGTTCAATGATGTGCTTATTACTTTGCATTAAATTGGGCGTTTAGACGTCTAGACGTTGACAAGCCTTAAGTGTGACATTAGTCTGCTCATCTTCCTGTTCTATTGCGTTGATGTTCCATGTCCAATTCAAAAAATTCTAATGCTGTAATTGCACCTTCTGCAGTTGCGCTTATCCCTCTGATCGTGTTCCTAGCGCTGTTTATTGGCGTAGGTACGTACTTGTCACTGCAAGGCGTCGATTTTGCTTTCTATCAGCTTCCAGCTCCGATTGCGGCTTTGCCTGCAGTGATGCTAGCGTTGTTGCTAAGCAAAGATAAATTGAACCGTGCTATCGAACAGTTCTTAGGTGGAGTAGGTCACAAAGACATTATCGCAATGTGTATGATCTACCTATTGGCGGGTGCTTTTGCGGCTGTAGCTAAAGCGTCAGGCGGCGTTGACGCAACCGTAAACCTTGGGCTGTCGGCGATTCCGACAAGCATGATTTTACCGGGTATCTTCCTTATTTCTGCTTTCATTGCGACCGCAATGGGTACGTCGATGGGTACTATCGCTGCGGTTGCTCCTGTTGCACTAGGTATTGCTGACTCAGCTGGCATGAGTATTCCTCTAACCGCTGGCGTAGTGCTAAGTGGTGCTATGTTTGGTGATAACCTTTCAATCATCTCTGATACCACGATTGCCGCGACTCGCTCGCAAGGCTGTGAGATGAGAGACAAGTTTAAAGAGAACATCCGTATTGCACTTCCTGCTGCACTTATCGCGATTGTTATCTTTGCTTTCAACAGCACGGCGACTCAGGTACCTGAAACGGGCCCAATTGAATGGCTGAAAGTCCTTCCGTACATCACTATTCTAATCCTTGCGGTATCGGGCATGAATGTGTTCGTTGTGTTGACGATTGGTATCTTGCTAGCGGGTGGAGTGAGCCTAGGTTCTATTGAGCACTACGGTATGACGGATTACGCTCAAGATATCTACGCAGGCTTTGGCAACATGCAAGAGATCTTCTTACTGTCGATGCTGATTGGTGGTTTGAGTGAGCTGATGCGTCGCCAAGGTGGATTAGCGTTTCTGACTAACTTAGTGAGCGGTTTGATTCGTGCATTTGGTTCTTCTCACTCTAAGCAAGCGAATGGCCGCGCAAGTGAGCTAGGCATTGCAGGATTAGTATCAATGGTGAACCTATGTACGGCAAACAACACGGTAGCAATCATTGTTTCTGGTAGTGTGGCTCGCCAATTAGCTGAAGAGAATGATGTATCTTCACGCCGCTCTGCAAGCTTATTGGATATCTTCTCGTGTGTGATTCAAGGCGTACTGCCTTACGGTGCTCAGGTGTTGCTATTGGGCTCTGTGTTTAACCTATCGCCGCTAGAGATCGTGTCTAACTCTTACTACTGTTTCGCGCTTGCAATCGTGGCTGTAGTCGCTGTGTTTATTAAACACCCAGCGCGTAAAGTGGCTAACGCTTAGTAGTAATTGACCAAACTGAGTGCTCACTGGCTCTGATAAGAAGGCTCCTTAATAGGAGCTTTTTTGTGCGTGAAACTCATGGCTTGAAAATTCAATGTACGTCTTCAAATACAAGAAAACCGCCTATGTAGACGGTTTCTAATTTCGTTATAGCGGTTTTCAAGTTTATTGTAGTGTGAATGACAATTAGGCTTGAGAGCTTTAATTCAGCTTATTAGTCACGAACTCTTTGTTTCTGACCATTAGCCACATCAGGCCGCCTAGCGTACCGATGGATAATTGGATAAAGCCGAGGTTTTCAATCAGCGACTCTGGGCGGATTGAAACCAACACCATACCAAGTGAACCACAAATCATGCTAAAGAACTGAATCAATGCGACGGCAGAGCCCGTGTCATGATCTTGCTGGTTCAGCATTAAGTTGGTGCCCGGTACTCGCATGATGATAACCATCAGCGTCGCTGGTGCTGCGATAAACATAAAGAACCAAGGGGACAAGTCGCCGATGGTTAGGGTAAAGATTCCTGCTATCGCCAATAAAGCAAAACATCCAGAGATGACCTTTTGAACTGATATTCTGTAGGACAACTTCATATAAATTGTTGGGCCAAATGAGGCGCACAATGCATTGAACGCAAAAGCGTAACTGAATTGCTGTTCGGTCAATCCAAAGTGATCGATGTAGATATAAGAACCCGCCGCAAGAAAGCCCATTAGTGCCATTGGTGTAATAGAGAAAATGACCAGCAGTTTTATGAACGATCGGTTTTTCATGACCACGCCCATTCTGCCCCATGAGCGGAACATAGAACCTTGGTATTTAGTTTCAAGTGTCTCTCGGTAGCAAAGTGCCAATGCTGAGGCGAACGCACCAAAAATAGCGAGCGTGACAAACATCATTCGCCAAGAAGCAATTTTCAGTAGAAAGGCACCAAATACAGGTGCAACCATCGGCGCGATGATCACCAACGACATGATAGTCGCCATGATCTTTTCGCGTTCTCGGCCGTCATAAAGGTCTTTCACAATGGCGGTTGCGATAACTGTGATAGCACTGCCCGCAAAGGCTTGGAATATACGAGCCCCAATCAACTGCTCTATGCTATTGGTCATTGCACATAATACGCTCGCCACCATATAGCTTGCGATGCCAATGAGCAGAATCGGCTTACGTCCAAACTTTTCGCTGAGCGGTCCCCAGAACAACAGGCCAACTGCATAGGTCACGAAGTAGCTGCTCAGGGTTAGGTTGACCATTGATCGGTCAGTATTAAACACCTCAACCATTTGCGGAAGGGCTGGCAAATACAGGTCGATGGTCAATGGAGGAAACGCACTGATGATGACGAGGAAAAATAGCATACCGGTCTTACCCAGTATTGGTTGTGGTTTCTTCAAGGTATTTCCCCGCTATCCAATAAAGGGCTTTTAATGGATGTGATGTTGGTTTTCAGAAGATTTAAGACACGCTAGACATGAAGGATGGATTCGCTCAAGAACTTGGCGGAAATCTCTAATGGTTTGTCTTGGTACTTATTGTATTACAAAATATTATCACTCTTATAGTGAACGAGTTCAACCTGTTAGTGGCTAGGCTGGATTGCAATGATGATTTATAGGTTGTAATGCGGATCGATGTTTTGTAATGCTCATCGAAAGCTTGTAGTAGCTGTGAGCTAGCTGGTTATCTTTTCTTTGGGCGCTTTTCTACCAAGCCGTTGCGTTCTAGGCCGCGTCTAACACTACTGCATAGCTTACCAAAACGGCGTAATTCTTCGAAGTTAGGGCCTTGGCCGATTGAAATACTGTGTTCCCAATACATCAATTCACTGTCGACCATCTCCAATAATTTCTTAGAGCAACCAGAGCAGTTTCCTTTCGGTCCACAGATAAACGTCTCCGACTCGTAAAGAGGGAGTTCGTTTTTCACTTCTTCAATTAGATTGAGCATTGCCGAGTTTAAGTCTGGCTTTTTTTCTGTGAGTGGTTTCAAGCTTAGTGCTTGCGAAGCGATCACGGAAGAAGTCGTTGTGTTGGGTTGTATATTCAAAGCAGCTGATGACATATCAAAGGCCTCAAGAAAAGAAGAAGAGGCGCATGCTACTCGTCACAAAAAAGTGGACCTTGATGTAGTGCAATAAGCGTGGAGAATTATCCGAAAGGGGTAGGAGAAAGAGGGAGTCAGAGTCACAAATGGTTTGTGACTCTGGTTTATCTCCTAGGCTCAACGCAGAAAGTAGTCTTAACGCTTAGAATTCGGCGTCGAACTGGAACTGCATCCACTCTTTGGTGACTGGGTGGTGCAGTGCTAGCCTTTCTGCGTGTAGGTGCAGCCGGTCGGCTTTATTGCCATATAGGCCATCACCGACGATAGGCATGTTAAGGCCTTCTTCGTGTGAACAGTGAACACGCAACTGGTGTGTACGCCCTGTTTTAGGGTGCAGGTAAACCTTAGTAGTTTGCTCGTTTCGCTCAATCACTTCCCATTTGGTTTCTGCAGGCTTGCCGTGTTCGAAGCAGACAATCTGACGAGGACGGTCATACAAATCACCACGCAATGGCAGTCGAACATAGCCTTCATCTTCTGCTAGAAAGCCTTCAATCATTGCCACGTAACGCTTCTCAACTTCACGAGTAATGAACTGCTTCTGTAGGCTTTTGTTCGCACGTCGTGTAAGCGCAAATATTAGAATGCCAGAGGTCGCCATATCCAAGCGGTGGATAACAAATGGCCCTTCAACATCGGGATGCATTTCTTGAACGCGAGTGTAGGCTGAATCTTTGATGGTTTTACCCGGTACGGATAGAAAACCTGCTGGTTTGTGCACCACAACGATGTGATCGTCTTGGAATAAGATATCGAGGTCTTTGCCTTCTGCTGGGTTTTCTAGCAATGGGTTGGGATCGACTTCAAGGCCTTTCATCATATGGCCTAAAATCGGTACACACTTACTTTGGCAAGAGGCGTAGTATGTTTTGTGTTTGCGGATTTCCGACTTTGGAGAACGACCCCACCAAAATTCAGCCAGTGCCAATGGTGTGTAACCGTTTAAATACGCGTATTGCAAAAGCTTGGGTGCGGCACACTCGCCAGAACCTGCTGGTGGTATCTTGTTTGGCGTGTCTTCAAAGATCTGGTTGAGATCCTCAATGTTACCTTCCGCATTCTGGAAAGCGTATTGTGAAAACAGTTTGTGCTGAAGCTGATGAGAAAGGTGTGCTCTTTGCTCTTTGAGTTCAGCTAATTGATGAGTGAACACATCAACTTTGATTTGTAACTCGTTTAGGATCTGTTCCCAGTTGAGCTTAAGATATTTCTGCTGGTTCTTGTCGGCAACACTGGCTTTGTTTAGCTCGTTATTTAGCTGTTCGAAGGCTTGCTCATCAAGGTTTTCTTTACATTGTTCGCGTTGTTCTTTACGTGTTTTTCGGCCTTCTATAATTAATAAACGCTGAGCTTCAATCTCTTGTTCAGCTTGTGCTTTTTGTTGTGCCAGTTGCTCGCACAGTTCAAGGTAATCAGCGTTTGCTTGCAGCGCTTTAAATTTCGCATTCACAGCCATCATGTCGGCCGTGTCTTGATGGAAAAAGCTGTCGCTACTCAACATGTCGAATACGGGCGGAACAAAGTGATGCAGTAGGTTTTGGTCGGCGATTTTTCCAGAGAAAGCAGAGAAGTAACCAAGCTCACCTTCAGGGCTTTTCACCAGTAACACACCAAACATTTTGCCGCGGCCTGCGTCTGAATTTAGCCCGAAGTCATGTTGCCAATCGGTTTGCGTTTCTAGATATTGTTGAAGCTGATGAGAGGCGATTTCACACAGTGGGTGCGGTTCGTAGTAGAACGGGAATGTGAAACGCTCAGGCAACGAATATGACTCGATCGGCTGTTGAAAACGAGTGAAGCAATGCTCAGGAGTATGGCTGTTTTCTGAGTCACGCGTTGGTTTTGATGAGTGCATAGTCGTATTAATACTTATATCGTGGTGATAAAGGGTTGTGAGTCTACTGTGTATGCTTAAAGGTTTTAAACACAGTACAAGGCGGCGATTCTACTCTTTATCGAAAAGCGCCTCAAATAAGAAATGGTTCTATTACTGGATAGCTAAGCGAGACGGTTAACACGGAACCCATGAGTTATGGCTTGAACTTCATTAATTGATGAGTAACTTCTCGTTTTTAATCATAGAAGGTAACTTCACAAACGAAGGGTGGTAGCCTTGCCGCCCTCTTATGAAAACTAAGGTAACGTTATGATTCCACTCAATACTTCAATTGTATCCGGTGTCGCTCTTTCAGAGATCGACGGACAAATGAAAATGCTACTAATGAAGCGTGTTAAGGGCGAGTTTTGGTGCCATGTCGCAGGCTCGATTGAAGCAGGTGAAACAGGCTGGCAGGCTATCGTGCGCGAGTTTGAAGAAGAGACCCAAATTAAAGTGGAAGCTTTGTATAACGCGCAGTTTCTGGAGCAGTTTTACGAGGCTCACGTTAATGTGATTCAGCTAATCCCTGTGTTTGCGGTGCTATGCCCACCCAACCAAGCGATTGAACTGAATGACGAACATACAGAGTACCGCTGGTGCGATTTAGAGGAAGCGAAAGCACTTGCGCCGTTCCCCAACCAACATGCCGTCTACGATCATATTTGGTCGTATTTTGTCGATAAGCCAGTCAATCCGCTTTACCGAGTGAAATTGAATTAGCACTGGCTGTTTAAGAGCTAGGACTTACCAAGATACGGGGTTAAAAAGGCGCTTACCTGTTCTTGGCATAACCCTACATCGACTTTCACGCCGTGCGACTCGAGTATCGCCACACCACGACCATTATTGCGAGGGTCAGGGTCTAGCATCGCCACTACTACGTGTTTTACACCTGCTTTAACCAATGTACTTGCGCAAGCGGGTGTTCTGCCAACAAATGAACATGGCTCTAAAGTTACGTAAGCGGTAACGCCTTCCATTTCTCCGTCCGTTTCGCTGTCATAGCCATTCAGTGCTTCAACCTCGGCGTGGTTTCCACCGACCTTTTGCGTATATCCAACAGACACCACCTTATCGTTCTTCACCAAAACACAACCCACAGGCGGGTTTGGTTGGCAATCGGGTAGGGCTTGGCGCGAAGCTTCAAGAGCTTGCAGCATGTATTGTTGGTTCATGGTCGTTACTCAGTATGACGAGAGAGCGCAGCAGATTAGTGGCCAGGCGCGGTTGATGAGTTAGTTACTAACTTACTAAGCTAATAAATTAATAAGCTAAGTAAGTGGGGGGCATGTTCGATCTGATTGGGCTTTTAGTCAATGGTTTTACAGAGGCAAAGTTTGATTCGACATAGGTTAACCATGCTAACTACGGTGTCATAAGGTCGAGTTGATGTTGTCTACGCAATAGAGCTCAATTATTGAATCACCACGATAATTAATTTAATAGGCTAGCCATAAATTCGCTGACCGGCTCTGACAATAAGTCTTGTGGGTGGTCACCGCCAAAGGTAGCTAGCCCGCTTTTTCCTTCGATTATGCCAGACTTAATAATTACTTTTGTTTTAACATCAACAACTGTAATTTTTACGCTTACTTTGTCTGGCTTAGCTGACCATTCAGTCGCGCGATCTTCCCAGTGTAATATGGTAGGAAAAATTAAGTAGTCGAACTCATTGCTTTTCGCATATTCAAGGACAAAATTGTAATCAGCTGCTTGGTTAGCGATTGCGACGTTGTTTAGTTTTGTGAATAACTCTGATTGAAGAGCTTTACTCACCATTAGTCCAGAGCCTGAATAATAGTGCTTCCCATACTCCCCATTCTTTGAGCGGCCGATTAAAACTGAATCACTTGTTTCAAATTTAGCTGTCGAGTTTACATCCGTAACCTGAAGTTTATGTGTATCAGCACACCCAATGATAACTAAGCTTATAAGTATCAGTAACGCACGTAAAATCGACATAATAGCTACCTTATATGGATGTGAGTTAATATTAACCATAGTTTATATTAAACATATTAATGTATAAAATTTGCGACTAATTAGTACGAGCGACAAAGGACCCTTTGAGACTCAAACAACCAATCGTTAACTTGGGCCAATGAGTTAACCAGTTTTTAGATTGAACTCGTTGGTCAAACACGTCTCTGCTGCGATTGGTATTCGGTGTGATCTTTAAATCAAACAAACTCTCTAAACCAAAAGCGGAAATACACTCGATTTCTCCTGTCGGGCTTTGCTTGACGGCGACTGCGGTTTCTTTCTCTGGCCAGTAACTCATCGCATCCAATGAGCTTTGATAGGGCTGATCCTCGTTTCGAGTATGCATGTTGGCTTGATTGCGAACTTGCCAATTTAATTCAGGCAACCGTTGTTGAAGTAGAGCCTCGTATCTAAGACCCGATTCGTAGAAGGTATCAATAGGATCAAAGTAGATCACATCAATATCATTAAGTGGAGTCGGGGAAGCATAGTTATGTAGGTAGTCCCAAACGAGATTTCGCACAAAGCCCGCCGAAACATAACACTGCGGTAAATTCAGTTGAGAGACACAGTCTAAAACCTGCATTCGCAAGGGATCTTGTTTGATCAACGTGATGATACGGTTGGCTAGCGGGTCAATCATTAGGTGTCAGAACATCGGTGACTTGGTAGTGACGTGTTGCGTTCTTGGAGGTTTCACCCCACTCAGACGTTTTTACTCGCTGTTGGTGCGCTTCAAACGCCTCACGGCTAGTGAATTCTTCATAAACTTCAAAACGATTAGGTTGAAGTGAGCTTTGACTGACTCGAAACACGATACAACCGGGTTCTGAGAGTGTGAGCTCCTTATGAACAACCAGCGCTTGTGTGACGGCTTCTAGGTCGTTGTCTGGCACAAGAATATGCCCTTGTAGAATGACTTTACTCATGATCACGTCCATTTGATTTTATCCATTACTGTCTTTTTCTATTAAAAGCTCTTCCGTTACAAACATAATCCCATTTTGAGTTTGTGCCGTACAGTTCAGCGTGGAGAAAAAATGACCATTTTGAATGTAAATTTGGTTACGGTGTAACTCTTCAGGGGGAGCGAGAAAGGTAAATATTGGGAACTAAATCCGTGTTAGTCCGGTCTATTAAATACGTATCACTGAACTGTATTGATACTGAAATGAATTTGTCATCTGAGATAACTAATCTAAATTTCGAACAACGGCTTAATAGATTGAATTGAGCCATAGTTGATAACTAGGTCATACTTTGATGTAAATGGTACTCGAAACTCTATATATTTTGTGACTTGTATCATTGATCTGGCCATCAAACACCGTTAGATTCGAATGGTAGGCAATAAAAATAGCTCATGAAGAGCAGATAAAGAAAAGGAAATATCCCTTATGAAAAAAATGAGAAGAGCACAGCTTCATCGCGTTCGCATCCAATACTGGAAAGACACAGCGAAAGAAGCTTCAAAGAAATAAGCTTTAAATCGTAAAGCTTTAAAAAAGCTGAACAGCTTAATCAAATGTAAAACGCAACAAACCGATTTCAATAGCACTCTCAAGGACCTTCATCTGGTCGGCGACTAAAGAAATTACCCCCCAAAGAGCTGGCAGGCATTAACAGTAATGCAATTCAATGTCAGCTCATTAATACCTCCTAGTTTATCTTTACCCGCTCAGCACTCTGAAGCAAAACCAAAACCAACCACCAATCCGTACCTTTGCCTCTATCACGAAAACCGTTGTTAGAATTCAAAGCACCTAACAATAAAACAGCGGCCAATAAAAAAGCTCCCGATTTCTCAGAAGCTTTGATTTAGATTTAGATTTTGATATCTGATTTGGTTACCCGTTGAGGGCTCAGAATAAGTGACTCTATCGTTGGAACAGCGTCTTCAAGCTCACATCGTCCGTTCTATTTAGCTTTAGGCTCAGCAGATAGCCGCCAACACCAATCAGCACATAAATACCCAAAGACAAAACCGGCGCTTCTGCAATCGCACTGAATGGGTTGCTCGCCGTTAGTACCTTTATTGGTAGTGATGCGATGAGAGAGAAGAAGTCATTGATGCCATAGAATCCAAATACGGCGACCGAGAGTAACTTAATCGCATAGCTTGAGATAAAAATGACAAGCAGTGGAGAATTCACTAACTGCGAAATTGCCAGGGTAACGGTTGCTAGTGGCAATAAAACCAGTGCAACTAACATCATTCGCCCAAAGAATACCAACCAATTGCTCAGCACATAAAACAGTGATTGCTGCTCTACTATCAATGCCAATTGTTGTTCGCTTGAAACGTTCAGTACCCAAAACAAGAAGTCAGCGAATAGAACTAATAGCGCGCAGATAGCCGGAATAACCACTAGACCGAAGCCTAGCTTCACGCCGTGAGTCATGGCATTGGATACAGGCATACTTCTCCAAAACATCGAGCTGCCTTCTTGGCGCTCTTTACGCAGTGTTTTAGGGATGTAAAGCGTCGAAAGTATGAGTGAAATAAGGCCAGCACCAAAGTAGATCACTGAGTTGAGGTCTTGTGCAAACTCTCTGTGGATGTCGCTCACGTCGCCATTCACTTCCATTTGGAAGAAGAACTCATGCTGCGCTGCGCCATTGAAAAACAAACTAACGAACAGCAAGAAACCACATAACGCGATAAATAGAGGTAATCGAGTGTTAATTTTGTGCTCGATCAGTTCTTTTTCTAGCATATAAAAAGTTGGGTGCATTATGCCTTCTCCGTCTGTGTTGCAAGGAATAGGTCTGCGAGACCAACGTTGTAGATGTTACCCAATGATTCAACTTGCGCTTTATATTGGCCTTCCAATAACCACTTAGTGGTTCCTAGCCCAGGCTGTGAGGTCAGAGGATTGAGTTTCTGGATTTCACTTGAGTGGTTGTTTGCGACATCGATAATGAAATAGTCGTTTTCGATGTCTTCCATGCTCTTTTGCAGCACACAATGGCCTTGTTTTAGAATCAATACATCCGTTAATAGGTGTTCAATCTCTGAAACCTCATGGCTGGCAATGATCATCGCGCGTTCGCCGTCATGGAACCACTCTAGGAGGTGGCGATAAAAAGTATCGCGGTAGAGCAGATCTAGACCTAGCGTTGGCTCATCTAAGATCAACACTTGAGTGTCGGTCGCGATGATGATCGCAAGGTGAAGTTGTACCTTCATCCCTTTAGAAAGCTGCTTGATAGTCGAAGTCAGCTTAATGTTGGTGCTGCTTAACGTCTGTTCTGCTTTTTGCTTGTTGAAGCTTGGGTGAACGCCTTGTGTGTATCGAAGCAGTTGCTTTACTGTCATCCACTCAGGCAATACGTTCACATCTGAAATGTACGATAAGTGCAACATGAGTTCAGCGTGCTGGTGGATAGGGTGGTAGCCATTTACTTCAATCTCACCTTGATAGTTGTGCCCACCAAGCAGTGATTTGATCAAGGTCGATTTACCTGCGCCATTGTGACCTAGCAGCCCAAGCACTTGCCCCGGCTTTAACTCAAAGCTGATGTTCTCGACACCCACTTGATTTGAATAGGTTTTAGTTACATTTTTCACTGAAAGTAAAGTACTCATGACTTGTCCTTTATATGTTGTTCTAGCTGTTTCACGAGTTCTTCGACACTCATATCAATGATGCCTAGCGTCTCAGCGATGGCTGGGATCTGTGTGTTGATGAATGATTGATGTGCGGACTCTTTCAATTTTTGAAGTGCCCCTTCTGCGACATACATACCTTGGCCGCGTTTTTTCTCGACTAGGTCTTCATCAACCAGTAACTGGTAGCTTTTCATGACAGTAAGGTGGTTGATTTTAAGATCGGCAGCAACAGCACGCACTGAGGGCAATGCTTGTTGTTCTAACCAAACACCTTGAAGAATTTGGTCACTGATCTTTGCAGCTAGCTGCCTAAAGATCGGTTGGTCGTCTTTCCATTCGGTCATAATTAAAACTGCATGGTGATATACATGTGTATAACACTAAACCTTTTATTCAGATTGGCAAGGTTTTTATAAAAATGAAGAGTAGATTTTTGTGTTTGGGAGAAATGTATTGGGTTATGAGAACACTTGAAGCCTACTTCCTTGTGGGCTCTCAAGTCGTTGTATGATCAATTGCAATTAAACAAGAAAAGGGAGGTCATCAATATTTAAATGAGGTGGAAGATAATTACTCCTCCGAGTGACTAGGTCGACTGTACAGATAACCTTGATGTAGGTTGTAGCCTAACTGACATAAGATATATTGCTGCCTGCGCGTCTCGACACCTTCATAAATCATCGTGATGTTTGATAAGCGTCCAATCTCCGATATATTAAGCAATACTCCTTGATGATAATCTCCTGACTCAATGTCTTTAACAAAACAACGATCCAGTTTTAGGTAGGTCGGAGAGATAGCACTAATTATTTCAATGTTGTTGTTACCTGTACCAAAGTCGTCTAGCGCGATGGTGATTCCAAGATCTTTGATCATTTTGATGTTGTCGATGACCTCATAGCCATAGCCAATGTTTGAATACTCTGTTATTTCTACGACAAACTCATTCGCTTCCATCGTGACTAAATGCTCTTTGAGCTTCGTAAAGTTAGATCCCACCAACGCACTCGGGCACACATTGACACCGTAGATATCATGGCTGTTGTCCAACTTCGCTTTTTTTACTGTTTCAATGATTAAAATAGTATGAAAGGTCAACAAATTAGTACGTCTCATGGTGTTGATGAAACTCAGAACGCCTACGTTGCGCACTCTAGACAATAACTCGTAATATAAAACGCTATTGTCGTCGGTGTTGATTATGGGCTCTTCCTCGAAGGATATGTGTCGCCAACGAAGCAGGTAAATGCCAAAGCCAAGAATATATGAGCGATAAAGTAGCGTGGCGATCACCAGAGAAAAAATGACCCACAGAAGCACAATATCATCACTGTAGAAAGTGATGGTTGCACCGGTTGGAAGTGGGGCTTGATAAATAGGCTGACTGTTTTCGCCTAGGTTTAATATGTAGTGACCATTTTTTTGTATGGAAACTGAATCAACCAAAAGAGGGAGTAATGAGTTCTTATATCTAGCTTCAATAGACCATTTAGAAATACGCGCAATGAGTTCGATGTCCTCTTTGGGGTCTGAGAAGCGTGAATAAGCAAAATCTAGGCTATCGTCAAAATTTTCAATTTGGTCTAGTTCAACCATTTTTGATTGTGTTTTGGATATGTAGCATGAACCATATGGCGTTGTCATCAAAACAGAATCAAGGTTAAGTGAGTGCCTCAATGCGTACACTGCAACTTCGCTATCACAGCCATAGTTCATTACTTCCTCTACTATTTGCTTTGCGTTTTTACTGTATTCATCTGCAATTTTCGTTGTATAAAGGATTTGGAAGAAGTAGACAACGAACAAAAAAAATGAAGAAACGGTACAAACGGTTATAAAGCCTCTGATCAACTCTTTTTGGTAAGTGTTGAGCATCAGCTTCAACATCTCGATATGGCTGAGCTTGAATTGGTTGATGTTGTATTTTGGTGTTATACGGTTGGTTGTACTTTTATCTAGGTCGATAAAATAACCAACCTTATAAAGGTTCGAGATAAGTTCACTATTATTGTTAATTTTGGCTTTCTTACACAGATTCCTATACTTTTTTCTTATCGAAGCAATAATGTTCTTTAAAGCGTACAAGCTGAACTCTTCATCGAAGTGTAATTTAAATGACTTTTCAACATCTCTAGCAGATTGAGGGTTTGATATCGATGAATGCTCAATAAGATATTTGAAAACAAAACTTTCTTTACTATTAAGACTTTCCTCTGATATCTTATTACTGTTCCTTTTTATGTATATTTTTTCTTCATTATAAATTAATTGCAAGCTCTCATAGTTATTGTTTATATTGAAAGAACAATGCATAGCTTAACTCCTAAGCGATAGTTATTATATTTACGTGATTGATATGTGATGCTGAGATTTTCATTCAACCTAAGAGTCCTTTCTAAATAACATAACTAATGTCACTATTTCTCTCAAGATGTTGATACTAATCGCAGAATTTTGGGGTCAATAACAGGTTATAGAGATGTTCACCCAAAACTTGAATTTATAAATAAAAGTTGATGATTTACAAGGGGTAAAGTGGATTTATCCATTTATTTTGGCATTTATCCATTTCTAGGGGCTGGATTTTTACTTTTTGTCTTGTTCTGTAATTTTTGTCATTCCCTCTTTGGAAAGCTAATTTGGCTTTTGGTTTTATATGATTAAATTATTTATATGTCAGATCGCCCGGTTTTTTATGATTATCTCGATATGGTTTATTTATTGTTAATTTTGAGAATATAGTTTTATTTTCTATGTTAATTTGTATTGCACTTGTTTTTACTTCTGTAGTTGGACTGTTTCTATAAGGATGGTTTGATTTTATTTTAATGTCATTTAACTTTATGTAAATAAAGGAAATAAATTCAAGATTACCCGATCTATAAGAAAAGGTAATATCTAGTATTATTTTCCAGAGCATAGTATAAGTATGTCTACTTTGGTTGGTTGGATATTGATAATTATATTAGGGTGACATTGGGGAGTAATTTAAATGGTGATTTAATTACAACTAACCAAAGTGTAAATTATCTAGATTTGGGTATGACGTAAAATTTACGTAAGCGGTATAGTTGATAGCATTTGCGCATTTACCACTTACATAATTATATTGTGCTTGGGGAGTTTAATTGCTTTAGTAAGTAACCCCCTTAGAGCCGAGTTATCTACTAGACAAAAATCGCATTTCGACTTCATCGGGTGGGATAGGTTTGCTGAACAGAAATCCCTGTAAATATTGATATCCGCAACTGGTTAAGAAAGCTTTTTGTGTTTCAGTTTCGACCCCTTTCGCAACCACCTTAAGCCCCATTTTTTCACAGATAGCATAGGTGGCTTGGACAATCGCTTCGCTCCCTTTATAGGTGCCATGGACGAAGCTTTTATCTAGCTTAACGGTACTAATTGGCAAGTCATGTAACATAGAGAGTGAGGAGTAGCCAGTGCCGAAGTCGTCAAGGTGTAGCTCAACGCCTAGCGCTGAAATATCGTCTAATGCTTGTCTGACTTCACCGTGTTTGAAGATCATTGAGGATTCAGTGATCTCAAGGGCGATACTTTTAGGTTGTATGTTGTAGAAGTTGAGCATTGCCGATAGTTGCTCTGCAAAAGTAGTGTGCATCTGAATACACGAGATATTGATGCTCATTACCAATTCATCATCAAATTCTCGGTGCCATATCGACAGTTGCTTAAGTGCAGAGTTAAGGACCCACTTTCCGAGTGGAACAATCTGTCCAGTTTCTTCCGCTAGGCTAATAAACTCATCAGGCTCGATATTGCCCAGATCTTTATCCGACCATCTAAGTAGGGCTTCAAACCCTTTAACTTTATTGCTATTGGTGTCCATTATCGGTTGGTAATGAAGATTGAGGTCATCACCTTCTAGTGCCAGAGTTAACCTATGGCGTATCTCTACTTGCCGATGCAGAATCTGCGCTAAATTTGGAGTAAAAGTTTGGAAGCGGTTCCGACCATTGGCTTTGGCAACATGCATCGCCATTCCGGCCTGCTTTAACAATGATTCTTTATCCGTGGCATTATCTGGAAAATGAGCAGAACCTATGCTGCAACCTACAGATAAGGTGCCAATTCCTTTTATTTGGAAGCTTTTGTTCAAAGAATCGATAATGCGAGAGCAGAGTAACGGGATATTTTGATTTTTTCGGGCGTGAGCAATCACGATGAACTCATCACCACCAAAGCGACCGATTGTGCATGTTTCGTCGAGGATCTGTTTAAGACGCTTGCCAACTTTTTTGAGTAGTTGGTCACCAACACCATGCCCATAAGTGTCATTTACCAACTTAAAGCCATCAAGGTCCACAAACATCAATTCAAAGGGCGAGCGACAGGCAATGCTCGATTCGAGCCTTTTGGTGATCCCGCGGCGGTTGTAGAGCTCAGTGAGGCAGTCGTGCTCTGCGTTATATCGAGCTTTAATCAAATTTTCTTTTTGTTTGGTGGTACAGGTTAGGTTTAATAGCAGTTCACTTTTGTCAAACAACCACTTTCCATGAACATCAAAGTGGTGGGTTTTATTTTCAATTTTACAGCTGACTTCCTCCAAAATGTCTCGACCTTTGCGAGCTGAAAATAACCATTGGTCTGCAACTTCTTCGCTTGAAACAAAATCGGATAGGCGACTAAACGGCGAGCCGTAGTTTTTAGAAAAAGCGGAGTTTGCACTCACTACGCTTCCCACTTTGTTGAATAAAAGAGAGAGGTTGGAACCATCAGAGTATGTGAGATCGCGTTTTAAGCTCTCTTCTTCTGCGATGACTTGCGCTAGCATCCCTGTTCGGCCATCGGGTAATGGGATTCCAGAGAAAAGACATAGTGCGCGTTTAGAAATGTATTTTGGGGTGAAGTTCCACCAAGTCTTTACACTTTGATTTCGCTGAAATTGTCTCTGATATTCTTCAAGCGTTGCTTCGATCGCTTTTGACATTTCAATACCAAAATCGCGTGAGGTCAGTTCAAATAGAGATTCAGACTCCCAAAGAGGGAGGGCACTGCTGTTTGCCCAGGTTATTCGCTTATTATCAATGTCATATATCCAGATAGGACACTTTAGATGTTCGAAAGGTTGGTAGCTGGTCATCATAATAAATTCGGGGAACTCATACTTTAATCGATTTATGCAGACAGATGTCGTGCTTTGGCAGTGCGTCTATCAAATTGAACTCTGATCTTTAACAGCCATGAAGAAGCTATGTGTTAAAGAAAAATCAGGCACTAAAGATAAATTAGCGACAAAAATAGCGTTTAAAGATTCAGTGAACGGATAATTTTGGTTACTTTTCCTTCCGGGGTGCTTTCAATCGCATAGCCTTTATTGTCCCCAAAAATTTCCCCGTTGATGAAGTTCCAACCTATTGATGTCTTGACGATTTCTTTCGGGAAGCGATCGTCAAACATTGAATGATTTGTGTATACCGTCTCAATTGCTTCAAATAATAATTGGGCTTGATCTTGGTTAGTGACGATGAAGTCTTCTTTCAGGCACATTGTTAATTCTGGAAGGGGTTGAGTAGTGAAAGGTTCAGTCATCGCGCCGACTACCCCATTATGTGAATAAAAGCGATATGAACCAGAGCTGCTTTCGTTGCCATCTGGAGATTTAATGCTTGGGGTTGTTAGGTAGAAATTACAGTTGAAGACCATCTTTTGGATAATACTATTTTGTGGTGTGACTTGAATATCTATCCAAGAGCTTACTTGCGCTTTGATTTGATTCATCACCTCATGTTTATTAGGAGCAGCGGTGACTCGTGTTGCCAACAAAGCGGTCATGGTCAGTAACATTAAAAGCGATTTATTCATCTTTAAGTGGCCTTGTGACAAAGTGACTTTTGTTTAATCAGTAAGTCACCGTTGTTTATTATTTGAGTTAATGATTAGCCGAATAAATGTTACTTGAAGAAGACTTTACTTGATAGAGGGGGAGAGAGCTTGATAGAGGGGGAGAGAGCTTGATAATGGAACATGCTATTTGATTGGTTAAGTAATCGTTTTCTTCAATTTTTTAGAATACGATCGCGGTTTTAAAATCTGTCATTTTGTTGATTTGAAGTGTTACTAACTATTGTGTTATTAATGTTTAGTAAGTTTATTTGAATGAGTTTTGTAAATTCTTTTAATGTAAGTGCGCGTAAGAAGGTAAGCAAACGTAAGCATTTAAGCGTCTAGATTTTCCGTTTTTGACGGGAAATCAATCAATAAATGAGCGTTTTTGTTGCTGAACGATGGTTTGTAAACGTGTATGTACAAAAGTGATTAATATGTTTTGCGTACGGTAAGTTAGTGACTTCAATAACAATATTGATGATATATGAACAGTATATATACTGCCCTCGCTTTTAATAAATGCTGGTGATAGAAATGTCGAAAACCAAAGTGCTGATTGTCGAAGATGACCAGGCGATAGCGCGTTTAACTACGCTTTACCTCGAAGCTGAAGGCTACAATGTTAGCGTTGTCCATGAAGGGGATTTGGCCATTGAAGCGATCCGCAGTATTGAACCCGATCTCGTTCTGTTGGACTTGATGCTTCCAGGAATGAGCGGCGCACAGATTTGCCGACAGGCTCGCGAATTTTATAATGGGATTATCTTAGTATTGACTGCCTCTGCTGATGAAATGAGTGAGGTTAGTTTGTTTAAGTTTGGCGCGGATGACTACGTTGCAAAACCTATTCGTGGTCATGCATTATTGGCACGAATTGAAGCACTATTGCGTCGCGCAGCCCCTGTCGTTGCTGAGCCTGACACGACCGCTGAAACCCCAGGTGAAATTGTGATCAACAGTACAGCTCAAAGTGCCACTCTGTATGGACAGAACCTAAAGCTCACCTCTGCCGAGTTTGAAATTCTAAATCTTCTTGTTAATAACATTTGTCAGGTCGTTACTCGAGATCAATGTTGCCAGCTATTTAGAGGTATTGATTATGCCTTTAACGACCGCTCTATTGATATGCGTGTTTCAGGGTTGCGCCGGAAGCTGCGTATGCATGCAAAAGATAAGCAGTTGATCCGTACGGTTCGTAACAAGGGGTATATGCTGGTTGTATAAGTCTATCGCGGTGAAACTTCGATCTGTTTCTATGTTTACTCGTTTGTACCTTGGAATTGTGGCAGGGATGTCGGCAACGATATTTTTGTTTTGGAACCTTGGTGAAGGGCACATGCGGCGTACCCAGATCGAAATATTCCTTAATGATGGCATCTACTTTTCTGAGCAGTATGTTCGTCAACACAACCGAGAAAACTCGCTATATAAAGAACTCGACAGAACAGGCTACCAGCAATTTTATATTTTCAATTTACGCCTGTTGGAGAATTGGTCGGGAGAGGCTCCGTGTCAACGATGCGAGTTATTTACCACCTTGAATGGTGTACCGGTATACCTAAGTGAAAATAATCTCTATTCGGCAGTATTTCAGCTACCAAATTCTAGGTTTAGCTTTGCGTTCAGTGAGGTAGGCGATTTCTTCTCACCTGAAATTGAGTGGTATGAAGATTCAGAAAGAAACTTTCTTATTGGGCTTTTGTTGGCCGTTATCTTCGCTATTGGCGCAAGTGTTTACTTACCTGTTAGGCGTTTTCAAGAAAGAATAGAGTTACTTGTTGAGAAACAGAAGCAGTTTGGTAAGGGGAAGCTGAGTACTCGCTCTGACGTAGATGATATACACCCAGTGTCTGAGCTAGCCAAAAGTTTTAACTTCATGGCTGAGGAGATTGAGAGCAAAGTAAAACAAAGTCATATATTTGCTCAAGCGATTCCACATGAAGTCCGTACACCGCTAAGCCGTATTCAATTGGCGACGGATCTCTTAAGGCGGGAAGCTCCAGAGCATCATCAGGTTTTTTTCGATGATATTGATACCTACATCGGGGATATCAACGACCTCACGTCAGAAATTATCATGCTGTCGAAGTTGAATGTCATGGATAATTCTTTCTTCGAGCTTGTTAAAGTGAAAGCTGACCTTCGCGAGTATTGTTTAGATAGAATCCGTTACTCGGAGTTAGACAATGTTATTTTTGAGTCCAAAGTAAAGCTAGAGTGCAAAATTAAGTGTGATTGCTCGATGGCGCGTTTGGTTTTTGATAACGTGATTAAGAACGCTGGGAATTACACACAAGACAAAGTCTGGGTAACTCTGGACGAGAACTCAGAAAATTGGCTGGTTCTGATTGAAGACAATGGCTCTGGGATACCGGAGGACAGGCGTGAAGAAGTATTCCTTCCGTTTTCTCGCTTAGATTCTAGCAGAGCATCAGCAACTGGTGGGTTAGGGTTAGGTCTAGCGATAGCGATTTCAGCGGCTAAAAAGCTTTCTTGGGACATTCGGATCTGCGATAGCAATCGCGGTGGTGCCAAGTTCTGTATCTTAATCCCAAAGATCACGTAAATGATTTTAGTAAGAGACCAATTAGACTCTTAAAAATGAAAGCCACGGTTTAATATCGTGGCTTACTAATTTAATTAACTTACTAATTACCAATTATCATTCACTATCAATTGGCAAAATTTACCAAGTAGAAAATCAAGCTTAGATATTGTTGGTGCTTAAACGATGAAGGCCATAAATAGCATGATCTATGATACGGCCATTTAAGTTCTCGTTACGAGTTATGATACCTTCTAATGTGAAATGTAAGCGCTCACAAACCTTGCGACTACTCTGGTTGCCAGTTGCAGCTGATATCTCCACCTTTTCCATATCTAACTCATTGAAAGCAATATCAATGAGCTTCTCAACTACGCGTGTAACGATCCCGTTACCTTGGTAAGTCTCAGACAACCAATAGCCTATCGTGACTTTCTGTTTGCTGTGGTCAATGGTGTTAAAGCTACAGTTACCGACGATATTGTCTTTGTACACAATCGCACATGTCATGCTTTTGCCTTCCGCGTAATCATGTAGCGAGCGCTGGATGAAGATCCTAAAGTCCTGCTCTGTTTTGCAGTGCGGTGGCCATGCTAACCATTGGCTAAGATACTCATTTTGGCTTTGTGAAATTTCCGCGTAATGAGATGCGAAGTTCTCTTCAACCAGAGCGATGGATAACTCTTCATCGATAACTGTTTTAAACATGTTTTCCCTTTTCTTTTGGCTGATGATTTAAGTGTCTTTTGGTCGGCAGGTTATAATGTCGCACAATTTTGAATATGCAACCACTTGTAGCGCGAATTATTCGTGATACGCTAGGTCTATCACGAAATACATTAAACCTTATAATAATTGCGGGTATGATCGTTGGTCATGCATTAGTATTAGCAGCCTAAATATATAAAAACTATAAAAATACTAGGCTTAAGTAATGAATCAACATTGCCAAGAGGTAACCGTAGACCTAAGAAAGGCTCTATTTGGTATTGCTAAGGCGCTTGATAACGTCGGTTTTGAAAGCAAAAACCATGGACAGAGGGTGGGTTACATCGCATATCGATGTGCTCTGAGCGTGGGGTGGGAAGAGGAGCAGGCACAGCTCGCATTTTCGTTAGGGCTAATTCACGACTGCGGAGTGTCGCAAATAGACGAGCAACGTCGACTGAATTCGGGGTTTGTTCCCGACTCGACTTATTACCATTGTCAAAAGGGCTACCAAATTTTAAAGGAGTGCCCTGTTCTTTCTATATTTGCTAAGCCAGTTCTTTATCATCATACCCCTTGGTTAGATCTAAAGACTATGAATATCAGTGAATTAGAAAAGGAACTGGCTGCAGTTGTGATGCTTGCTGACAGAGTTGACTATCTATATGGCATAACCGCTTCTGATCGTTATGGGAACCTAACCCCAGACGGTAAAGCGAGCATTATTGGACGTTTGACTGAGCAAGCGGACGAGATGTTCGAAACCAATCTTGTACAGCACATGTGTGAGTTGGTTGATCTGGATGATTTTTGGTTCTCGATGGAGACCCCTTACATCGAGAATATGAGAGATAACTTTGAACCTGTACCCTTTTTCTCTCAGCAAATGTCGCTGGATGAAACAGTCGCCTTTGCCGAGTTTATTGCTAATGTCGTTGATACGAAAAGCTCGTTCACTTTCAAGCACTCGTTGAAGGTAGGGCAACTTTCTGAATATCTAGCTAAACAACTTGGTTATTCACACACAACGCAGAGAAAGCTCTATTTAGCTGGTTTAGTTCACGATATTGGCAAACTGCAAACCCCTGGTGACATTCTTCATAAGCCAGATTTGCTCACTGACGAAGAATACTGTTGTATTAAACGCCATGCGACAGATACTCGATTCGCGCTGCAGGAGCTGTTTAGTTCGCCTCAGGTGTGTCAGTGGGCTTCCGACCACCATGAAAGGTTAGATGGTTCAGGCTATCCGATGGGTAAAACGGCTGAAGATTTAGATCAACCCAGTAGAATTGTTGCTGTAGTCGATGTATTCCAAGCATTAACCCAGTCTCGCCCTTATCGTAAAGGTATGACACTGGAAGAAACTCTAGCGATATTAACGGACCAAGTTGATAGTTATAAGTTGGATCGAGAAGTGTTTGAATGCCTTAGAAAACACGCAGAGTACTGTTTTGAACTATCGACGGACAAAAGAATGTACGCATTTTAACTTTGGTCGTTTTTAGGATTCAACTCACCTTTAAATTTAAGGTAAATGGACTATCTACTTTATTCAAACAATGAAAAAGCCGACTGGGTGTTGCGCGAGTCGGCTTTTATTCACTTCTCTTTCTAGTCTTTATCTCTATCTACGCTCGATTAAAAAGCATCATCCACGATATCTTTAAGTCGATCGTAAGGCACATAGCCCGGTAGAAGCTGATCATTCATCATCATCGTTGGCGTTCCTGTTAAACCCAGAGCGCTAAAGGTTTGATGGTTAGTGGTTAGAACCTGGTTTTGTTCTTGAGTTGTTTTTAGTTCCGCTTCTGTTCCTGTCTTCTTGGCTACGGCTTCTAGTGAGCTTTTCGAGTGAATACCACTTTTTGCCATCAGCAGTCTGTTGACTTCAGGGAAGGCTTCTGGATTATCTTTCCATACTTTCATCGCGTATAGAGCTGCATTGGTATCAAGGCCATCTACTTGTTGCTGCTTAAATGACAAGTACACATTGATGATTTTGATATCACTATTTTCAGAAGCTAATTTTACTAAGCCTTTCTCTAAGCGTTTACAGAAAGGGCAGTTGTAATCAGTGAAGTTAACGATGACTGATTTTCCGTCAGGGTTGCCCGTGATTGGGTGAGCGTCATTGTTATACAACCAGTCGTGACTCTCTGCTTGAGCTTTCTTTGCTTGCGCTTGGCCCGCGACATACTGCTCTAAACTGGTATGCAGCCCTGAAATCGTAGAAGGATTCTCCTTCAGGAACTGGTTAATTTCTTCGAGTTGCTGGGTTTGTTCTGTGCTTAACTCAGCGAAGGCACTTGTGCTCATTAGTGAGCCTAAAATCAGTGTGCAAATCAGATGTTTTTTCATGTTGTTTATTCTCTAATTCTTGATAATCGTGAGCGCGTTTTGGGTCGCGCTCACGGTATTATTGTTTGTTAAATTGGCTTTAATCGGTTCATTTGCTCTGCTCTGTTTTTCTTAGTGAGCGAGTTATGCAAAGTAGGTTCTTAACCACAGGCCGATAGGGGAAGTAACGCCGGTTGCGATACTGCTGATCTTTCCATCTTTGATGATGACAATACTTGGCGTGACATTGACTCCCCAACTTCTGCTGATCGATCCAGAGAGATCATTGATAACAGGGAAGTCATACTCTTTGGCGTCTAAGAAGCGCTGAACACGTTCGTCTGGGCCAGATGAAAGTGCGACAGAAACTACTTGATGGGAGTCGCTGAAGCTATTAACCGTCGGGCTCACCAATTTGCACGCGCTACACCAAGTCGCCCAAAAATAGACAATAACGGGCTTACCGCTTTTGCTTAGCTCGATAACATCAATATCCTCACCTTGGATCGACTGACCCACGATTGGAATCGCGTCTCCTTGAGGCATGCTTCTGCTGTGGTAAAAATCCATGGCAAACGAAACCACGCCAACGATCAGTATCATTGAAACGAGTTCCTTTCCCCACTTCTTAAGACGGCTTGGCTTTTTGGTTTCAGCCTTTACAGCGTTATCTTCAGCAGAGCTAGGCTTTTGTTCGTTGTTGGGCGTCTTCATCAATTATCTCGCAGCGTCGATGGCTTGAATAACAGTGTCACTGTCTAGAATTACGGGTAATGGAATACCATTTTTATAGCTCGGGCCATAAACGATATTAAATGGCACACCAAATCGCCCATTACTTTGTAAGTATTGAGTGACACTTTCACTTGGTGTTGTCCAATCGCCTTTCATCAAAACAATGTCTTCTTGTTGCAGGTGGCTGTAGACAGGATCTTGAAGAATGACGCCAATTTTGTTGGCTTTACAGGTGATACACCATTCAGCAGTCACGTCGACAAAGACTGTTTTTCCTTGCTCGACCAACTGAGGGATTTGCTTCGCATCCAGTTTTTGCCAAGCGAGATCGTCAACAATCGGAGTCGCCCAGTTATCAGCGGTGACACTACCGACGATCAATGCAGCACCAAACACCAAGGTTGTGGTTGCGACGATAGGAATAAGCACCTTGCGACCCAGTTTCATGCCAATCCAAACCAGTACTGAAATCACGATAAATAGCGACAGCAGGATAGTTGGGAATTTACCAATGAATGGGCTCAGAAGGCTTGTTAGCCATAGGCTGGTAATGAACATCATTAAGCCAAATACCAGCTTAACTTTGAACATCCATGCCCCAGGCTTTGGAAGCAATTTGGTTAGGCTTGGGGATAGCGCGAAGATCAACCAAGGTGCGCTCATACCAATGCCGAGTGCGATAAAGATAGCCCACAACTCTTGGTAACTTGCGCCCAGAGCATAAGCCACTGCAGTTCCTAGGAATGGAGCACTGCAAGGCGTTGCCAATAGTGTCGCAAACATGCCTTGGATGAAGTGACCTGAATGTGAGTCGTCGCCTTTGGTTGCCATCCAAGTGTTCAAGCCTGATGGAAGCCTGAATTCGAATAGACCGAGTAGGTTAACTGAGAACAGTAGGGTAATGATCAGCATGAACCCGATGAACCAAACATTTTGGAACTGGATTCCCCAACCAATCGCATTGCCACCCATTTTCAGAACGGTCATGCCTAGAGCTAGTAGCGAAAACGAAGTGATAACCCCCGCAGCAGACGCTAGGAATGAGAGTCGGATATGGCGATTTGAAGCACCTTGGTTCTGAATGATGCTGTTTAACTTCATTCCTAATACGGGTAGAACACACGGCATGATGTTGAGGATTAAACCGCCCACTAACGCAAAACCAAGCATGACTAGAAAGCTGTTGTTGCTTGTTTGGTAAGCTATCGGGTCTGACCCAACTTGCGCGGTCATCTCTTCGGCAAAGTTAGTATCTGAAACGGTAATACTCACTGTGCGATCCGTTAAGTCGACCTCGCCGATCCAGTTACTCACATCGAATACTGCGGTCATTGTATTGTCTGTGATGTGGACGGTTGGTGGAGAGAAGAAGTCATCAAGCACTTCTTGCCCATCAATCAATACCATCGGTTTATCCCAGCCTTCCTTACTTGTTAGCTGAGTCACCAGTTGTTGTTTGCTTTTATCCCAGAACAGGCCGTTCACTGAAGTGCGGTTAGCTTCTCGTGGAGATTGGCTCATGCCTTGATTGAACAAGAACATCGCTTCTTCATCGAGCTCTAATGTTTGCGGATCAATCGGCAATTCGATGTCGTAATCGGTTAAAACACAGATATTGGTACACGACGGAAAGGTGAACGACGCCTTGAACAGTGCTGGCTTCGTGTTGTCTTTCAGTGTCAACGTTACTGGGAAGCTGACGTGTTTTTTGTAGCCTAACGTCATCACGTCCAGTTGTTCGTAATATTTAGGGATCGGCCAATGCCACTCTACCGACTCTATGTTTGTGGAACCAGACCAGTCCCAACTTGGTGGAATACCACCTTCACCTGGGCTACGCCAATAGGTTTTCCAATCGCCGTCGAGAACGACATCCAGCACGGTTTGAATCTTAGAACCGTCGTCCGATTGTTCACCCGTCGACATCATTCGCATCTTGACTGGTGGATGTTCAGGCACGCTGAGCCAGCCCGTCGTCTGTGCCAAGGCAGTAAATGACGTCATAACCAAAAGGGCAGTGACTAGCGTTTTCGCGCATGTACGCATGCAGAATGCCAACGAATCGACAAACTTAGTTAGTAGTGTGTTGTACACAAATGTATCTCCAAAAAATAAATAAAAGGGTGTAGTAGCCCGGTTATTTACTCTCTAAATATACAGTGCTTTAGATGTAAGCGGTGTTTTGTAGGTCGAGAAGAGCGATGGTTATCTCTAGACAATCTCGATATGTGCGGTGATAGGCTGTACGCAACAGCAATAAACAGGATAAAAGGAATCAGCCAACCTGTTTTAGGTGTCGCGAAGGTGAGCATTTTGGAGCTTAGGCTGCACGCGCTAGAATTTGGCGCTGACAGAGTTTTAGAAGCTTCTGAACCAAAAACGCTGGCATAGAGCTCAGACATTTTATCGAAAGGTGCGACGATTGCTTGTGGGTGGCTGGTTTCTGCGCCGACAAGTATTGATTGTCCAGTTAGGGAAGCTGAAGTGGTTACTTTGTTTGCAGACAGCGTACTCGCCAGACAAGTTACGATAACCAGTCCGGTAAGGAACAGCGCCCAAAGCGAATGCTTTTGTCGGCGGTTCTGTGTGGATAAGATGAGTAGCGATGTGTTCAGCAAATCAGTCAGTAATCTAATCAGTTAATAGTTAATAGTTAAAGCGAGCTCATTGAATTGCGGTTAGCTTAAATAAGATCTCTTCGAGTCACAAGTCATGAAATTGTTAAAGTGAAACGATGTATAAACGCGATAAACCGTAGATACACGATAAACGATGCATAAACACCAACTCACGCAAATACGACATTGAGCTCTAGATAAAGTTCACAACAACTGGAAGTTATCGCCAATTTATCCTGTATAGAGTGCTCTATTCATTATCAGGAGATACAAAAAAGCCCAACAGTTCGTAGATGGTGTATTGGGCTTTAACCATTGGTGCTATCGGAAAGGTTTAGTGAGAACGGCGAGGACCGTTGCGCACAAGGTCTTTACCATTTTCAAAGATTTCTTTAGTGATCCAGCGAGCGAGTAAAACCTTGTGACTGCTGTTGAATACTGCAACGAAATGACGACCATCAGAATTATTGGTGGCCATACCTACGCCTTCAACGTCTTCAAGACCTAAGCCCCCTGCTTCTACTGAAATTAGGAATTGCTCTAGCTCTTCTAGAGACTCAATAACATCAAGTTCGTTGTTCATTTTTATGCTCTTTTGCTGTGAGCCAACATAGGATTTAAGGCGATTTAGTACATGCACCTAAATGACGATATTGGCTGTTGTTCTTTGTTGGTTGCGTACTCTACAGGTCATAAGAGGGGATTGGAACTCTCAAATATTAGATACAGGCTGATAATTTGCAAAGTTTTAACACAACATACGTTTAAATGCTTGTTATCCATCTTCTTTTTACTACTATTTATAGGGTCAATTTAGACAATAATAGGAATTAGTATGATGAAGGTTTGGCGTTGTCTATTGTTAATGTTGGCGTTTGTCGCATTTGGAAGTTTTGCGCAAAGCGTCGATAAAATAGCAGAAGTACAAGACCAGCTAATGCTGGACCTCGCTACATTAGAAACAGCGCACGATGCTGAAAAGCCGTTTCTAGAAGACATATTGCGAAGAAAGAACCAAGCACTACGCAAAGAGATATCCTCCCAATTATCATCTGATAAGAAGCAAGGCTTAGACGCTGTTCTTGCCCAGCAAGTAGAGCTTTTACAGCATTTACTGTCATTGAACGAAGTTAAAATTGTCTCTATGAGCAAAGACAACCGTTCGGCTGAAGGGGATGCAAAAAAGCGTCTTGAATTGTTGATTCAAAAACGTATCGGAATGATGGATGACTACTATCAGCAACTTTCTAAGACCTTAAGTTGGTCAAAAGATCGAGGCGTTGATGTATCGGCTGCGGAAAGTCAGTTAAAAACCGCACTAGTTTCTCGTTCGCAATATCTGACAAATGCGATTCTCTACACAGACACGCAGCGTCAAGATTTAGAGCGCCGTTTGTCTTTTGTGAGTGAAGAAGAAAAGGCGACGATAAAAACTGAATTAATACGTTTCAGAGAACGAACCAGCGTTATGGTTGCCAGCTTAGAGAAAAGTATCTCCATGATGGTGCCATTTGGTGTGGATGTCACCTCGTACAAGCGTATTCTATTAGCGACCACCGGCGACATTAACGCTGATGTATTGGATGTTGATGTTGCACTGGAGTTGTTGGATGGTTGGCTTCGTTCATTCAGTTCATGGGCTTTTGAAAATACCCCTTCATTTATCGTTAAACTCGCGCTTTTCCTCGGTATTTTGTATGTAACTCGCCTTATTGCTAATGTGGCTCGTAAAACCGTTCGTAAGAGTGTTTCGCACTCTAAAATGGACTTCAGTGTATTGATGCAGGACTTCTTTGTATCAATTGCATCTAAAGCGGTCGTGTTTGTTGGTTTGCTGATCGCCCTGTCTCAAATAGGGATTGAGCTAGCACCACTATTAACGGGTTTCGGTGTTGCGGGTGTCATCATTGGTTTTGCATTGCAAGATACGCTGTCTAACTTTGCATCGGGCTTGATGATCTTGATCTACCGTCCGTACGATGTTGGCGACATGGTCAAAGTCGCTGGTGTTCAAGGCACTGTAAAAGACATGAGCTTAGTATCGACAACCGTTCAAACCATCGATAACCAACGCTTGGTGATCCCAAACAACAAGATCTGGGGTGACGTGATCAACAACATCACAGCAGAGCGTGTGAGACGTGTTGATATGGTTTTTGGTATCGGTTACTCAGATGATATCGATAAAGCAAAATCGGTATTGAACGACATCATTCTTGCTCACCCTCTAGTGTTGAAAAAACCAGAGCATATGATCAAGCTTCACACCTTGAATACGTCTTCAGTTGATTTTGTTGTAAGACCTTGGGTTAAGACAGATGACTACTGGGAAGTGTATTGGGATGTGACGGAAACCGTGAAGAAACGCTTCGATGAAGAGGGCATCACGATTCCATTCCCTCAACGTGATGTACATGTTTACAATCACGAAGAGAGCTAATCCAAAAAAACTAAGTACGGCTTAAGGTCGATTTCTACTTAATGTGATATCAAATGGACGCTGAATAAGCGTCCATTTTTATTGGTTGCCGTTTATATTGAGCTTCACTCTTTTAGGTAATTCAACCACCTTAGAATTAAGTTATGATGAGGTAGGCTTAGTTTGGACAGTTGAAATCGAATGGATGATTCACAGCAAAAAACGAATGGTAGAAATACAACGGTAAGAAAAGCGACGCGAATCGAAAGCGTTATGAACTCTGCGATGTGGCATTTAACTCAGAGAGATATGACAGAAAGTGAGTTGGTAGCGAAGCTCAAAGGGAAAACCGACAATCAAGAATGGATCGATGAAACGTTGAATACTTTGAAGGGCTTTGGGTATCTCAAGTCTGACCAAGTGTTTGCTGAACAATTCGTAGAACAAGCGTTCTCAGGTGAATTTGGTTCTCGATATATTGTCGAAAAATTGAAGAAGAAAGGCCTGACCGATTCAGTGATTTCTGATGCAATCCATAAGGTGTCTTTCGAAAAGTCTATCGATGAACAAACCATCTTGATAGACCGAATCAACCACTACTACTCAAGCTTTACCATGAGCCGTGAAAAGCTGGTTGCGACTCTGCAAAAGCGTGGCTTTAGCTATCAACAAGTTAAGGTAGCGATTGACCAACACCCACAAGCACATCAACTGAAAAGTAATATTCAAATTAAGGCCGAGAAAGCCGATTTGGAAAAAGAGGTGCTCAAGTATGCTCGTAAAGGCAAGGGTCTAACCGCCATTCAGCAAGACCTTAGACAACGACAAATCGACACCAGTGAGCTGTCATCGCTCATCGACCGATTGATTAATGGAGAGCAGCTAGATTTCTATTCTTCGTGTTTAGAACAGTTGCAGAAGAAGTCTTATGACCTAAACGATCATAAAGAACGCTCTAAGGCTTACGCGATGCTAAGTCGAAAAGGCTTTTCGTCGGATGAAATTAAATTTGCTCTGAGTGAAGGTAACGAGTAGCCAGTGTCCTTAAACTCAAGAAATATAGAACTTTCAGAAATACAGAACCTTCAGATATAAAGAGCTGAAGGTCACCGAACACAGAATGATTTACAGGGTCAATAGATTGCTTTAACGCGTTGTGTGCAGGTTTTCTGTAATACCTAACCCATTACGCAACGCGAACTGAAGGAGGTCATTGTGGTTGTTCAAATCGAGCAACCCAAGCATTCTGTACTTATGCGATTCTATAGTTCGAGAGCTTAGATGGAGCTGTTCCGCACACTCTTTTGCACTTAGGCCTTGAGCAATAAGGGCCAACACTTTGGTCTGCTTCTTGGTGAGTAAGAGTAATTTGTCACTGTCATCTTCTAGCCTATTCTCATTTTGCTTTAATGTTCTGGCTAGCGTTGAGTGCTGCCAATAACAGAGCCAAAGCTCACAGACTAATTTTAAGCGCTGGATGTCTTCGAGAGCGAAAGTGGTATCGTTGTCGTGAAAGTTAGTAAAAGACAGTGCTCCCCAGCGTTGGTTAAAGAGTTGCAAAGGAATGATGCAGTGCCATCGGCCCCCTTCTTTGTATAACTGCTTTAATACGTAATTCTGAGTGTTCTCAAGGTCGTCTTTCGAAAACGCGAGATAAGTTTTTTTGGTCTTTAGCAGCTTTAGATAATCAAGATAGTTGCCACCAATGAGACTCTGTTTATTAACCGGAGGTATGTTCGCTTTCGATACTGAACAAGTCTTTCCGTCTTCCAGTAAGACCATTGAGTTAGGGTAGAGTGTTAAACGATCCATCCCAAACCAATCGAGTACGTCAAAGCTCGCTTCTGACCAAGTAGCTTGAAAACACTTAGGATCGCTATTGATGAGAGTCGTTGATTGCTTCATCAACAATTGTTCAAAATTTAGGTTAGTAGCCGACATACCTTTCCTCTATCAATATATTCATCAGGTTAATATCCCGAAGACTATGCGTTCGTAAAGCACAGTGCAAGATAAGATGATTACATTTTCGAGAGGTTCTAATTTTCGTTTTTTTATAACTCTTTAATCTAAATGTTAGGATGATAAGCGGTAGATCTACTGCATTAATTGAACGGTGTTTTTTAATAAAATCGGGCATTTATACAACCGAGTAAACACTGTGATAAGTTTAAGGGCGTTACTGAGTATTTCAGTCTCGATACTGACTTTTTTTCATCCTACTGCAAGCGCGAACGCATCCCCAATGTTTGTCTATGCGCAGTCACCTATTCATTCAAATGTGCTTTCAACACAACTTCGTTCTGCTCAGCCCAAAAGGGTGGGGACTATTGAGTTCAAGTCCTCTTATACCCAAGCCAGTATATGGGCACACACGAGTGCGTATTCGCTCGACTATTATCAAAACCAGTCAAATATTGCGATTGAGTGGCAAGCATCTCCAATTTGGAAAACCGAGCTGGATTATCGAGTTGTGACTGCAAAAGATAATGGTTTAGACAGTTTTGTGATGGGTTTTCACGATCTGTTTGGTATTGGACAAAATGGCCGTGATGAAGTGGCTGAAGATCAGTTCACCATGGATTTTAATCATGCAGGGGTTCATGTGTCTGATTTTGAGGGGGATGATTTAACCAATGCGCTGACTTTTTACAATGAGCTTCTGTTGCATTCTAGAGGGCCGATGTCGCTCTCTGCTGGTGGCTCTTTATTTTACAACAACGTAAAAAGTGGCCGGTTTGCCAGAACTAGCTTCGAACAAGGCGTCCAACTTAACTACAGCTTTATCACCTTAAGGCATAACTTTTTTTCAACGGTAGGTTTGGTTCACCGTAACGGTGATGACTACTTAGTTAGTTTAGAGGGGTTCAGCGCAAGTTGGGCATTAGGGTATGAGTATATGTTTAATGCTCGGCACAGTTTGTTAGTTGAGTCTTTAAATTATCAAGGGTGGGCAACGGATGAACCAGATTTTTCAGAGCCGTCTAATGAAGTGGTGCTAGGTTATAGGTACCGATTCAATAGGTTTAGTTTAGAAGCCTTGATGACAGAGAATATTCGCAATATGGATAACAGCACTGATATTGGGTTTACGATTGGGTTGCGCTTCTCAATATAAAAGTAATATCAATATATCATTATGTAATTAAATTCATCGCAACGATAAAATTCCAGTAGTTTTACGGTATATCCACAACACAAATTTTTGAACAATAGCGCTACTCCAAAAGGCCGGACTAACAAGGCCGAATCAATATATAGGTAGTGGTTATTATGAAAAAGACATTAGTAGCACTTGCGATTGCAAGCATTTCAAGTTCAGCTTTCGCGGTAAATACAAGCAGCCAAAACAGCCAAAATGAAGACATGTTCGCATTTGATTCAATGCATAAAGATCAATTCTCAGTATCTGGTGCTATGGGTGTTGGCGGTTACTACGACACTGGTTCTAAAGCATTCTACGATGACTGGGCTACAGGCCTAACACTTGCAGTAAACTACCGTAACAACCGTATTGTTGGTTACTTCGAAACAGACTTGATGGTGAACTACACAACAGACAATAACGTTTCAGCGAATGATTCAGTTAACTACAAGTGGACAAATGGCATCGATACTGGCCCTGCTGCTGATGTAGACAAAGCTTGGCTTGGTTTTGACACTGGTTTCGGTATCGCTTCATTCGGTTGGGAAAATGATACAGCACTAGATAAAGTTGACGGTGCTGGTGATAACACTTACGAGTTTGGCGCTTCTGCTGGTGATGCTTCTGACGGCTTCAATGTTGTTAAGTTCCAGGGTGCAACAAGCGGTATCGCTTACGGTATCTCTTACTTCGAAACGAAAGATTCTCGTAACAATGATAAGTTCGACAAAGGTGTGAACGGCTACATCGGTCTAGAGCAAGAGGTATTCAACCTATACGCAGGTTACGAAAACCGTGATTACGAAGCTAATTACGAAGTTTACACGGTAACTGGTAACGTAAAAATTGGTGACCTAACACTAGGTATGAACTCTTGGATTGATGACGCAGATTCTGAGAAAGACACGGGTTACTACGTTTCAGGTGGTTACGCGGTTTCTGAAGACCTAACAATTGCAGCTGGTTACGCCTCTAACAGCAATGAACTTGATGGCCAAGCGGACGTAGATGCTTCTTACATCAACATCGCGGCAATGTACCGTATTGCAGACAACGCTGACATGGGTATTGATATCAAACAAGATATTGATGGTGCACGCATGGGTTCAACTAGCGCACAGTACGACGAAGAAACACACGTATTCGCAGCAGCTTACTACTACTTCTAAGCTCTTAATAGCTTAATAGCTTAATAGCTTTGAGAGCTTAAGAACTTTAAATCTGATTGCTATGGTGTGTCGCATGCCCGGTCGTTACACCATGTTCTCTTCGTTTTGCCGTTTAAGTATCCAACCGATATGTGGTTTGGTACTCAGTGTTATGAGTGGAATGATAATCTGGAGAATGTAATGGTTAAGAGCATTACTGCCAAGGGTGTTATTTACGGAAATGACACTCTGTTTACATGTAAACCGAATCGAAATGGATTATTTGAATTGGCGCGTAAACATGGAAGAGTTGCAGGTACTCGCCCGCAAGATCTCAAGAACAAGGTTTATGCTGAATCTCTTGATGAAGCTTGGAATTTACTCAAAACAGAAAAGTTTTATATTGTTTTGACAGGGCAGATATGTGGTATTCATAGGAAATCACTAAGAAGCCTTGATTCTGTCGACATTATTTTTGATGTTCAATCTCGTTTAAATTGTGTCACTGTGTAGGGTCGATGCTGTAAATAAAAAGGACGATTAAATATCGTCCTTTTTTTCGTTTGAGTTTTTTGGTTCAACCTTGGTTACAGATGCTCAGCACCCGCTATCGGCCGTATTGCCCAACGATAAAGTGTTCAAACTCATCACACATCTGATGGTTTGACTTATCATTATTCGCCAACTCGGTTGTCCCATCAACGATTGATATCTTCGCATTCAAATCAGCGACGGGTGCTCGTTCTCTTGTCGACAGCTGTTTGATTTTTTGATCTTCAATAGCCCAAGCTTCTTCTGGCGATAAGTTGCACTCGTCAGCGAGGTACTTGGCATTAAAACCTTCCCCAGTCAGGCTTTCGATTGTCCCATTATGATTCACGCTATTTCCTTGGTGCCAATAGTGCTTAGCTAACAAAGGGCCGATCTCCGGGTTATCCGTTAAGTAACCAAACTTATCGGTGAAATATGCACGAGTTTGATACACGGCCATATGAGCTAATAAGTAACCCTGATATGCGCAAGAGGCTTCATCCGACAATAGATGAGGGATCGCCATTAATGGGCGAGGGCTACAAGCCAATCCAAGAATCGTGTTCTCACTGCTACGAGCAAGAGCAGTGATCTTTTCAGGTGTCAGATCTTCATCCGCCAATTCGTAAAGTGCTCGTTCGAAATAGGGAACAACAAGAATGCTTCGTTCTTGGTAGGCTCTGAACGGTTGTTTGTTATCTATGATGGCTTTGATTAGCTCATCAGGTACTGCTTGGCCTTCTGAATCCAGGGCATATTGTTTTAGCCAATCGGCGTCATTCAATAAGCTGTCACAGAACATGGATTGAGTTTCGGCATAAGCCATCGATGTTGGTGCAAATTCTTGAGAGAAACAAGGCGCATTCATTTTAACATTAGCGAAATGTGCAGCGTGGCCGCCCTCGTGAAACAGCGTATTGATACCATCATAACCGCTGCCGATTTGGTCGGGCTTGGCGTTGCTCGTGAAGTTGACCTGTGCAGCTACCCAAGTATCTTGATCGTAGAAAGAAGGAACTGGCCCATGACAGAAACCGTTTGGATACTTTCCTTTACGATCAAGCAAATCTAATTTCAATGTTGCTTGTGAGTATTCGATATTAAGACGACCAAAAGACTCAACCCAACGCCTTAGTGACTTTGAAAATGGAACATAAGGGTCTAAGTCATTCATGACGTCACCTGCAAAAGAGTAGGTGAAATTATGGGCTTCTAGAGCGCTCTGACCTTTTTTCTGAGTTAAGCTCTCTAGGCTTTGTTGATGGTTATCTCGCGTGCGAACTTCAAAGTCATCCAGAATTGTAAACAGTTGCTCAGTTGTCATCTGCTCGGTTTTAACGACGGAATAGTCAAAAAAGGTTTTGAAACCCAGCGATTGAGCAAACTGGTTGCGTTTTTTGATGAGTTCAATGAAGCCGTTAGCCAGCAGCCACTGCTCTAAACCTAGTAGTGTTTGGTGAGCTGAAAGCCTAACTTTTTCATTACTATTGGTTCTTATTGTTGAACCTAGAACCGGTAACGACCCTTCAGTGTCGTCGCCCGCTTCATTCACGTAAGTCATTACATGATTCTGTTTTTTCTCAAACAGTTCAGCCTCAAACTTTATGAGTTCGGCTTTAAGCTTCTGTGACTGCTCAGACTCAATAGCGTGAGATCTAAAGGTCGCTAACCAACCATTCAAGCCTGTTAGCGTGCTCTCTTTTTCTTGAGGGTCTTGAATTTCTTCGATAGTAGCTAGCTGCGTTTCGATAGCAGCAATTTGCTCGGCAGAGCTAAGAAATTCAGTCCATTGGGTCTGCGCGAGTGTCGAGCCATCATGGTCATCACTGATCCCCATATAAGTATCCCAAAAGAAGTCTTCTTTCGCTTTATGAGTCGCAAGATACTTTTGGTTCAATTGGTTGAGATAGTTCGTTGCAGTCATGGACGTTCCTTGTAAATTATTCATTAATTTCAACATTATGACACATTCATGGGGTGTATTGTGTGACGACAGATATAACAGAGTGCAACTCTTCTTAGTATCAAGTTTGTTAATCTTATCGTTGAGCAATATTTTTAGTTTTATAGATGTAAATCGAGCAGTTGTTTGTTGATTGGTCACGTATAATGCACGCTCCATACCGCGTGAAATAAGCACAAATAATGAGAACTCTTCCTAGCTTAATCCTGCCTTTGTTATTGACTCTGAATACCCTTTCATTTTCTGCGCAGGCGAGTGAAAGCTGGTGGTTACGGACGGTATTCAATAGCAACCCAACTCAACCGAGTTCTCAAAACTATATTAACGATATCGATCTTATGGATTGTGGCGAAGTTGAAGGCACTCTGTTGTGCAGTGACTTAACCCAATATTACGATTTGGATGTTTATGTTGAACTGGAGTTGGGTGACTCAAGCGTCGAAGTGGTTCGCCTTAATCTGCCATATTCGAACCTAAGTTACACAAAGCTTCAGGCATATCTTCGTCAAGATGGCTTTGCTCTCAGTTCAATTCGCATTGGAGAGGATGATTTTGATGTCGTCGCTCAACTCGAACAAGCGAAACGTGAGGGAGTTGGTTACGACAAGGTAGATAAACAACTCGTAGAATTCATCAACTCACCACATCATTCCTCTGAGCAAATGAGTGTATGGAATGTGCCTAGCTCTTCCTCATCTTCTTCTAGTTCTTCAGCCCCTTGGATTCAGTTACATAGTGATGGTGACAACTTAACGGTTGAACTAAATCGCTTTTAATTGCTCAAATTTATAGATGGTTTCGTCACTCATCAGAGTAAACAAGCCTTTCAGGAGAACGGCTCACGGGCAGACAGCAAGTTATAATTCATTTAAGTGTTCGTTTTTCTGTGGCTCTCACATTTTTAGTAAGCGTTTACCTTTGCCATTTGTTATACGTTGAGCCTTCGGTAAAACGAGCTTAGGATACGTTCAGTATTGATAAAGGAGACAACCCATGGTTGCAAAAGTAACGGTAGCGCCACAAGGCCCAGAACTTTCTGAGCTGGTGCAAGGATACTGGCGTACAGCTGAGTGGGGTATGACCCCGCAACAACGTCTGACTTTCCTAAAGCAGCACATTGATCTTGGCATCACAACGGTTGATCACGCGGACATTTACGGTAACTACCAATGTGAAAAGTTGTTTGGTGAAGCATTAGCGCTTGAGCCGAGCCTTCGAGATGATATTCAAATCGTCACCAAGTGCGACATCAACTTGTGTGGTGACCACACTCCAGATCGCAAGATCAATCACTATGACACCAGCGCGCACCATATTTACCAATCAGTAAATAACTCTCTAGAGCGTTTGGGTGTAACCGAACTTGATGTATTACTGATTCATCGCCCTGACGTATTGATGGACGCGGATGAAGTGGCAGAAGCGTTCGCTGAACTACATAAGGTAGGTAAAGTTAAGCACTTCGGTGTCTCTAACTTTTCACCGCGTCAGTTCGACTTACTGCAATCACGGCTAGGTAAGCCACTGGTGACGAACCAAGTTGAAATCAACCCATTGAACTTCGAAGTGGCTCATGATGGCACGCTAGATCAACTGCAGATGAACCGTATTCGTCCAATGGCGTGGTCTTGTCTCGGTGGTGGTAGCATCTTTAGTGGCGCTTCAGCACAAGCGATTCGTGTTCGTGATGAACTAGAAGCCATTCGCCAAGAAGTGGGTGCAGATAGTATTGACCAAGTAATTTACGCTTGGGTTCGTCGATTACCCTCTAATCCGATTACTATTATTGGTTCCGGTAAGATTGAGCGTGTGAAAACGGCCGTTGATGCACTGAAAATCGAACTGACGCGCGAGCAATGGTATCGCGTTTGGGTTGCCTCAAAAGGTCACGGTGTGCCATAAGAAGTAATTCGAAAATGACGATAAGCCAGCCAACAAAGCTGGCTTTTTTGTGTTCGCCTAACCTATTTCTTCAAAACTGTGATTAAGGTGGAATAATTTTCAAAAACACTCATAATGCACTCTGTTTTTCACCAGTTGGATATTTCCATTGAGCACTTCAAAATTCTCTTCAATCGCCCTTAAGCCAGAGCTTCTAAATACGTTAGATTCTCTTGGTTATACTGAAATGACGCCTATTCAAGCGTTAAGTCTTCCTACTATTCTGGATGGCAAGGATGTTATCGGTCAGGGTAAAACGGGTTCAGGTAAAACAGCTGCTTTTGGTTTAGGCGTGCTGCAAAACCTACGCGTTAAGCGTTTCCGTGTTCAGTCTTTAGTGTTATGTCCGACTCGTGAGCTAGCAGACCAAGTAGCAAAAGAGATCCGTACTCTTGCTCGTGGTATTCACAATATTAAAGTGCTGACACTATGTGGCGGTATGCCAATGGGCCCACAAATTGGTTCATTAGAGCATGGCGCACACATTCTTGTGGGCACTCCTGGTCGTATCCTCGACCACCTAGAGAGAGACCGCATTGACCTGTCTGAGTTGAACACACTTGTGTTAGATGAAGCCGACCGCATGCTGGAAATGGGTTTCCAAGATGCACTAGATGCTGTTATTGAAGCAGCACCAAAAGATCGTCAAACGTTATTGTTCAGTGCAACTTTCCCTAAACAGATTAAATCTGTTGCAGACCGCATCATGAATAACCCTGAAATGGTGAAGGTTGAATCAACACACGATCACTCAAGCATCCAGCAACACTTTTATAAGGTTGAAGGTACTGAAGCTCGTGATGACGCACTAGAGCTAATGCTTCTTCATCATCAACCAGAGTCAGCGGTTGTGTTCTGTAATACTAAGAAAGAAGTACAGAACGTAAACGACGAGCTAAGCCACCGTGGCTTCAGTGTTATTGAGCTTCATGGCGACATGGAACAGCGTGAACGTGACCAAGCTTTGGTTCAGTTCTCAAATAAAACCATCTCTATCTTGGTTGCAACAGATGTTGCTGCTCGTGGTCTTGATGTTGATAACCTAGATGCTGTGTTCAACTTTGAGTTGTCTCGCGATCCTGAAGTTCACGTACACCGCATCGGTCGTACTGGACGAGCAGGAAGTAAAGGCGTCGCTATCAGCTTCTTTAGCGAAAAAGAGATGCACCGTGTTGCTCAAATTGATGAGTACATGGATATGCCAATCGAACCGTCTCAGTTACCAGCTAAACCAATTGCTAAGCCGTACTACTCAAACATGGTAACGATCCAGATTGATGGTGGTAAGAAAGCGAAACTTCGCGCAGGTGATATCCTTGGTGCGTTGACAGGCCAAGGCGGTATTGATGGTAAATCAGTAGGTAAGATCAACTTGTTCGCGATGCGTGCTTACGTTGCTGTAGAAAGATCAATGGCTAAGAAAGCATTAGGTAAAATCGAATCAGGTAAAATGAAGGGTCGTCAATTCCGCGCCCGAATTCTGAAATAATTCGAGACTGAATCCCTTTGCTGCGATATGTCTAATTAACGAGATTGTTACTTAATGACATTGCAGTAAAGGGTGTTCCACAAAATGCCACTCAAGTTTACTCTCTTAGGTTTATCGACCTAGTTCTCTATACCAAAGCATTATTCATCGGGTCTTATCGAATAAAGATCGTTGATATGTTTTCCCTCGCTAAGATACCAAGTCATCGCTTCCTTTCGATTGTGAACCAATATCGTGATTGTGGTTATTGAACCATCGTCAAAATAACAAAGCTCATATTCTAAATCGCTTGGATGATCAGGAATAGCGGCCATAGCTCCCCTCCCAAATATCAATCATTTGAAATACGCCAACCCAACTCATTTATAGGGTTCGTATTGCGTCAAATGAGCAATAAAAATCAAGTTACATCACTGCCATTAATTATTTTTAGTTTAATCATTTGCCGAAATAGTTAGATTAGCAAGTCTGAGTCTCAATTTATCCGAAAGTTTTTACGAGAACCCGATTTTGTAGCTAATGTTATAAGATCGTCTTGAGGTTCGTTGTTGAGTAAAATGTTGTGAGAGGGTGTAATGAGAAAGTGTCGTTGGTTAGTCTTATTAAGCTGTTTTCTATTCTCTGGCTGCGGGACTAAATTTGCCTATAACAATATAAGCTGGTTTGTCGTTAGCTATATTGAAGACTTTGTTTCTCTATCGAATAGTCAAGAATCCGAGCTCGAAGAGCGCCTCGATTTATTACAGCAATGGCATAAAGAAACTCAACTGCCGCTGTATATATCGCAATTAGAAGTGATCTTAAACACAGATCGTTCTGATATGAGTTCTGCTTTTATCACTGAACAAAGTGACCAAATTAAAGAACATATTCGCTCAATCGTTAGTAAGTTCTCTCCCGATATTTACGCGTTAAGCATGCAGTTTAACCTTAAACAAGATAAGGAATTCTTAAAGAACTTTAGGGAAAAGCAGCAAGAATATTACGAAGAAAGATTATCATTGAATGATGAAGATTCGAGAGAACGTTATCGAAGTCGAATTGAAGATCGGTTAGAGCGATGGCTAGGGACGGTATCGAAAGAGCAAAAGCAGATTATTTCAACTTGGTCTCAAGAATGGGTAAATACCAACGATAACTGGCGCCAATATCAAAATAATACCTACCAAGATTTATCGACACTGATAGAAAAGAAAAGCGACTTAGATATAGCTCAGCCGATTATTATGAACCTGCTTCTGAACAATGAAGCTTATTACCCTGAAGGACTTGAGCCTGAGCTTAACAAGAACATGCAGACATCAGCCAATTTTTTAGTCGATATCGTAGAAAGCAGCACTAATAAGCAGTGGGCTTATTTCATGGGTGAATTAGCAAGCCTTAAAGGAACATTTGAATCACTGCAGGAGTAGAGTCTTCTTTCGTTCTAAAGGCTAGTAGTTATCCATGTGACTAGCCTGTCAATCAAACTTGAAGGGGAGAGAGTTTAGATATTTAATTTCTGTTGCTCATCAGCAGCTTTGGAATAGAGCCTTTAGCGGTCTTAGATATTTTCTGCATCAGTTGAAAACTCGGCTGTTGAATGCCGTGGTCACTTTGAAGCTCATCAATCATCAATAACCACAACCGTGCTGTCATTTCTGAATCGGCTAACGCTCTGTGGAAAGTACCGTCGTTGTCGATATTCTTAAAGCGCACAAGGTCGCCTAGCTTATGAGTCGGCGCATCTTGGATTAGGCGGCGAGCAATCAACATTGAGCAAGCGAACTTGCCTGTGTAGTCTCGGCCAATAAAGTCTAATTCCGCATCGAGAAAGCGCTTATCAAACGATGCATTGTGAGCAACAAGTTGGCTGCCTTGGATAAAGTCTGCAAACTCATCCATCACTTCACTGCAACTGGCCGCTGTGCTTAACATACGGTTACTGATTCCGGTATAGCTTTCAATGAATCCACTAACACGAAACCCTGGGTTCATGAGTTGCTGAAAGGTGTCGACGACTTCGCCGTTAACTAATTTAACCGCACCGATTTCAATCGCTCGGTCACCCATGTTTGGTGATAAGCCTGTGGTTTCGAAATCGAGAACGATAACGGAGTCTGCGGAGTTTGGAGCCATCGTGTTTCCTAATTACTATTGGGTGGTATCGCTTTATATGAGGCGTTTGGTGCTGCTATCAGTGAAGCTATTATGTGTTACTGCTGATAGTGAGCTCAGTGTAACCCGTCGTATCATCATGCTCTCTGTTGAAGGTCAAAGTATCGTAACGGTGCACAATTAATTCAGCGGTGGTGGCGATAATCGTTCCCTCAAGCAGATGCCCACCAATCACATTGCCATTTTCATCAGCAACGGATAGGTGAACATGCTGGTGGTTCGGGGTTAGCGTCGCCATAAGTGACACAATTTCGAACGGATCTATAATTAGCTTGGTGTTGTTTGCATTAGCCAGACGAATATTGAGTTGAGAAACACACCCGACACAAGACGCGACAGAGCCCGCTGAGATATTGTGCGCTGTCACTAGCTTTTGGATCTCAAGCTTTAGGTCTTGGCCTCGGGTTAATCTCGTTGCGATAGGAGTGATCATCTTATTGCCTCAATTTTATTTGTATTTCTAAGAGCAAAACGAAGCCACATGGGCTTCGTTTTATTTTCATTTTGGCTAATGCGACTTTTTCATTTCTATAGCTGAAATTACTTAGTCTTGTTGCTGCTCTCTTTTCTTCTTAGGAACGAAGTTCAATACAGAGATTGGCACTTCTTTGCGTGGTTCAAAACCTTCAACAACACGACGTTCAATCAAGTGACCAAGACGTTTTTCGATAATGCACAGGTTCTTGAAGTTGTCTTTCGATAGGAAAGAGATCGCTTCACCAGATGCATCAGCACGGCCTGTACGACCAATACGGTGAACATAGTCATCCGCTGGGAATGGGATGTCGTAGTTCACTACGCGGCTTAGATTATCAATATCGATACCACGAGCAGCAACACCTGTCGCAACTAGATATTTTAGACGGCCTTTTTTGAAATCAGCCAGAATCTTTTCACGAATCGCTTGGCTACGTCCACTGTGGAAAGCTTCCGCTTCGATACCACGCTTTTCAAGTTGAGCAACCAACTTAGCCGCGCCGTGCTTAGTCTCGATAAAGATAAGCGCTTGGTCCCACTCACCGTCAGTGATCATGTGACTTAACAGTGCAGATTTACGGTCTTTATCGACTGTAACTAGCCATTGTTCGATGTTTGCTTTAGAAGCGTCAGTTTTGGCGATAGAAATCTCTTCCGCTTCACTGATTGCGCTTTTCGCTAGCGCACGAACTGGCGTTGATAGCGTTGCTGAGAACAACAGGTTTTGAATGTTTTGTGGCAAACGCGCGATGATCTTGTTGATGTCTTCGATGAAACCCATGTCTAGCATGCGATCAGCTTCATCTAGAACCAGTACTTCGACTTCATCAAAGTGAACGGCACGTTGTCCGTACATATCGATTAAACGACCTGGTGTTGCCACAAGAATATCGACACCTTCGATCAAGCGGTCTTTCTGGTGTTGGTAAGATACGCCACCGTACATCGCTAGTGATGTTAGGTTTAGGAACTTCGCGTACTTAGTAATGTTCTGCTCAACCTGAATCGCAAGCTCACGAGTTGGTGTCAGAATAACAGCACGAATACGTTTTTTACGTTGTGTTTCACCTTTACTTAGCATTTCTAAGATAGGGAGAACAAAGCTCGCAGTTTTACCTGTACCTGTTTGTGCAGCAGCAATAAGGTTCTTACCAGAAAGCACAATCGGAATTGCTTTTTCTTGAATAGAGGTTGGCTTTTCATAGCCTTGTTTTGCAACGGCTTTAACAATAGGTGAGCTTAATCCAAGCTTGGAAAATGGCATAAGTTTCTCGGTATGATTTGGCTAAATAGCGATGGAAAGGTTCAACAATCTTATACAAGGATAAGATTAATGGCGGCATTCTACCATGTTGCTTGTGTACTACTAGGGCATGTTGACCTTTCGAGCTGATTTTTGCAGCGAGTTGTTGGGTATTTATACAAGGCAGAGGCTTTGATGTGTAGCTAGCCTACATGAGAAGCC
>NZ_JBGONH010000038.1:0-50489 GCF_041439075.1 Vibrio sp. FF145 | reverse complement strand
AGAGCCAGAGCCAGAGCCAGAGCCAGAGCCAGAGCCAGAGCCAGAGCCAGAGCCACAATTAACGACTAGTCATTATTCAAGCTACGCCGAAATACGCGCTGCAGAATTTGAAGTGCCGAATCTTGAGGATGTTCAGAAACTTCTGAGTCGTTTAGAAGCGACTAATGTTGTCGATGAGCTGAATCTAGATGAGTTGATGGATCGGAACACACAGCAAATTGCTCAGCAGGCAGACATGCAAATGTTTGACGCTGCAGTAGAGTCTGTTCAAGTGTCTGTAGATCCTGAAATTCAAGATTGGGATCTTCCAGAACCTGATTTATCAATTGCTGTAGATCCACCTGTTGAATCGCAGCAAATTGAAGAGTTACAAGCTGAATCGCTGGAGACAGAGCAAGTAGAAGTTAAGGCTACTGAACCCGATCTTGAATCTCCTCAAATTGAGCCATTTACCGAACTTGAAACTCAAGCTGGTGGAGCCGGTCAGTTTACATCATGGGAAACGACGGCTAGAACTGAAGATTTTCAAGTGCTGTATTTTGATGTGAACGGTGTGACGTTTGCTGTGCCACTTGATGAGCTCGGGGGTATTCATCGCCTTGAAGAGTTAAGTCATATTATTGGTAAGCCAGCTTGGTATTTGGGGTTGCAAACTAATCGAGATAGTAAGCTAGACGTGGTTGATACCGCCAAATGGGTGATGCCTGAAAAGCTATTATGTGATGATTATAAAGAAAATTATCAATATATAGTCATGCTTGGCGAAAGCTTGTGGGGGCTTGCGAGCACAGAGCTTAAAGGTACCGAGCTGCTTAATACAGATAAAGTACGCTGGCGAGAAACGGCAGGGAAACGGCCATGGCTCGCTGGTATGGTAAAAGAAAAAATGTGTGCTTTGATCCATGTTGAAGCATTAACCGCCATGCTAAATGCAGGGCTAGACGTAAAAGCATTGGGCTAGTACTACGATTGGTACAATATAAGCATCAAGTTAACAACAGTGGTCGGTAACGACGGCAAGAGGATTATCTATGTCTCATATGAGTGAAGTTGAAGTAAGAAAAGATCAAACAAATGATGAAGTACTTCAATGGGTGACATTTCAACTAGAAGAAGAAACTTACGGCATCAATGTAATGCAAGTACGTGAAGTATTGCGTTACAGCGAGATTGCTCCAGTACCGGGTGCTCCAGACTACGTTTTAGGTATTATCAACCTGCGTGGTAACGTTGTTACTGTTATTGACACTCGTTCTCGTTTTGGTTTGATGCAAGGTGAAATCACAGATAACACACGCATTATCGTTATTGAGTCTGAGCGTCAAGTTATTGGCATTTTAGTAGATAGTGTTGCTGAAGTTGTTTACCTGCGTTCTTCTGAGATCGACACGACACCAAGTGTTGGTACTGATGAAAGTGCTAAGTTCATCCAAGGTGTTAGTAACCGTGATGGCAAGCTTCTTATCTTAGTTGATCTGAACAAGCTGTTAAGTGAAGACGAATGGGATGAGATGGCTCACCTGTAATGTTTGAAGCGCTTCCTTTAAACCCTATTGCTCTGATAGTCGGAGTTGGGGTTTTTACGTTATTCATCGTGATTTTGATTAGCAAAGTAAAAAGTGCAATTCAAAAGCAGATCGATACGTCACGCCTGCAAGTTCGTAACTTGGACAAAGAGCTTCAAAAATCGAGTAAGCAATTACTTGAAGTTCGCTCTGTTGTGGTAGGCCTTGGTCAGAAAGTGACGGAACAGCAAGATCTGATAAAACACTTGAATGAACGTATTGTTGAGTTGGAACATGCGGACACCGATGGGCGTTTGTATACACGTGCAACTAAAATGGTTCAGCTTGGTGCTGGGATAAACGAACTGATCGAAGAGTGTGAATTACCTAAGGCAGAAGCTGAGCTGATGATGTCTCTGCAGAATAAGCTCGCAGGTAAGGAAAAAATCCCTTCGTTAAGAAGTAACCCTTCATCGTATGATGAACAACCTGCATCCTCTCGTGATCGTAGAGACCCGACTCGACGTCGTTAAATTTAGCGCTTACTGCGTAATGAGCAATTGATGTTCATCACGTACACCTCTTAAAAGAAGCTTCGGCTTCTTTTTTTGTGCCTGTTATACCTATATAGAACGATGTTTATAAGTATTTGTATCTAATGCAATATATTGTTTGTTGATGAAAATGTGTAAATTGTGATGCGGTGGTAACAGTTTCTTACGGAGTTTGTCCTTTCGAAAACGCCTAGTCCTGTTTTGTCACCTTATTGGTGTGCTACTATAGCCCTCTCATTACTCGACTAAATTTACCTATGCTAGAAGTCTCAAATTTAACTGCTATTCGTGACGACAGGGTTCTGTTTGAATCGTTGTCTTTTCAATTGAAACCCGGTGAGCTGGTTCAAGTTGAAGGTCGTAACGGTACTGGGAAAACGACACTCCTTAGGATTATCACCGGGCTAGGCGACCGCGATGACGGCACTATCTCTTGGGATGGTGAGTCCATTGAAACGAGTCGAGATGTGTATCACCAAAATTTGCTTTTTCTTGGTCACCAAACTGGCGTAAAACGCGAGCTTAGTGCCTATGAAAACCTGAGCTTCTATCAATCGATTCACAGCAGTGGAACGAGTAAGGAAGAACTTTACAATGCATTGGCTCAAGTCGGCCTTGCTGGACGAGAAGATGTGCCTGCAGGTCAACTTTCGGCGGGGCAACAGCGCCGAGTCGCATTGGCTCGTCTGTGGTTAAGTAAGCAAATGTTATGGATTCTAGACGAACCGCTGACTGCAATAGACAAGCAGGGTGTTAAGGTTTTGGAGTCTCTTTTTTCTCAGCATGCAGATAACGGTGGCATTGTGTTATTAACCACACACCAAGATATGTTTGCTGATAGCCCGAAACTAAGAAAAATAAAGTTGGGTGAGTAATATGATCTCTTCAATGACAACGATCATCCGACGTGAGCTATTGATCGCATTTCGTCGCCAAGCCGATATCTTTAACCCTCTGTGGTTTTTTATTATTGTCATCACCCTTTTCCCATTGAGTATCGGCCCCGAGCCAAACCTACTTGCACGTATTGCTGCAGGTATTGTTTGGGTAGCGGCTTTGCTTTCCGCATTGCTCTCTTTAGAGCGTTTGTTTCGTGATGATTTTCAAGATGGCGCGCTTGAGCAGATGATGTTGATGCCCATCCCGTTGCAGTTGGTAGTCTTGTCCAAGGTCATAGCGCACTGGTTATTGACAGGGTTACCATTAATATTGATCAGTCCGTTGTTGGCGGTACTGCTGTCCTTGGATTTCGATACTTGGTTATCGGTAGTCTTAACGTTATCGGTCGGTACGCCTGCATTAAGCTTTATTGGTGCGATTGGTGTGGCTTTAACGGTTGGGTTACAAAAAGGTGGTGTGCTGTTAAGTCTGCTTATTTTGCCGTTGTATATCCCAATTCTTATATTTGCTACATCAGCGATTGATGCCGCAGCGTTAGGCGTTGCGTATAACGGACAATTAGCGGTGTTAGGGGCAATGTTAATGGGCGCGATGACGCTCACCCCATTTGCCATCAGTGCAGCACTGAGAGTGAGTGTTAACTAGTTAATTACCTGGTTAAGATTAACTACGCACTCACTAGCACTTTGCATGTTCAAAGTGAACGATTTAAAGCCTTCAAACTCCTAGAGTCACTGAAAGAAGCTGTAAGCCAAATAAATTATAATAATTATAGCTGTGATAGCTGTAAGCAATATGAAGTAAGAGTGAGATTACAACATGTGGAAATGGCTCCATCCCTACGCCAAAGCAGAAACCTCTTATCAGCTTGCTGGTAAACTTCTGCCATGGTTTTCGATCCTAGCGCTATTGTGTCTATCCGCCGGTACTGTATGGGGGCTTGCATTTGCCCCTTCTGATTACCAGCAAGGCGATAGCTTCCGAATTATCTATATCCATGTTCCGTCTGCAATTTGGTCTATGGGTGTATACATGTCGATGGCAATTGCCGCCTTTATCGGTTTGGTATGGCAGGTAAGGCTGTCAGACATGGCTGCGTTGGCTATGGCGCCTATCGGTGCTGTATTTACCTTTATTGCGTTACTAACTGGCGCTGTTTGGGGTAAACCAATGTGGGGTGCTTGGTGGGTTTGGGATGCACGTTTAACCTCAGAGCTGATTCTTCTATTCCTATATTTAGGTGTTATTGCACTGCACCATGCGTTTGACGACCAAAAAACCGCAGCAAAAGCAGCCGGTATTTTGGCCATCGTTGGTGTCATCAACCTACCTATCATTCACTTTTCAGTAGAGTGGTGGAACACACTCCACCAAGGCGCAACAATTACTAAGTTTGATAAGCCTTCTATTTCAAGTGACATGCTATGGCCGCTTCTTCTTAACATCTTCGGTTTTGCCTTTTTCTTTGGTGCTGTGACTATGGTTCGTTTTAGAAACGAAATCATCAGTAAAGAGAGTCACCGTCCATGGGTTCGCAAGCTAGCGGCTAATAAAGCGTAGTAGGGTAGGTAATTATGTATTTTGAATCTCTGAGTGATTTCTTTGCCATGGGTGGCTACGCCTCATATGTATGGAGTGCATTTGGAATCACATTCCTCGCGATGATCATTTTACTGGTCGTAAGCGTTCGTCGTGGTAAGCAATTATTAAATGAAGTACAAGCTAAGATTGACCGTCAAGCTCGTATTGATGCAGCAAAAAATATGGAGAACACTCTATGAACCCAAGACGCAAAAAGAGGCTAGGCATTATCTTAGCGATCTTTTTTGGTATCAGTGCAACTGTTGGATTGATGGTTTATGCACTTAACCAGAACATGGATCTGTTCTATACACCAACCGAGCTCGTCAACGGCAAAGATGGTAAAAAACCTGAAGTGGGTCAACGCTTACGTATTGGTGGCATGGTTGTAGTCGGCTCTGTAAGCCGTGACAATGAATCATTGCGTGTTAGCTTCGATTTGGCTGATGTAGGCCCTAAAGTGACGATTCTATATGATGGCATCCTTCCTGATCTTTTCCGTGAAGGCCAAGGTATTGTTGCTCAAGGTGTCCTTAAGGATGCAACGACAATTGAAGCGTTTGAGGTGTTGGCAAAGCACGATGAAGAATATATGCCTTCTGAAGTTGCTGAAGCAATGAAGAAAACTCATGAGCCTTTGCAATACACGACTGAACAAAAAGAAGGAAATGCTCAATGATAGCCGAGATCGGCCATTTTGCGATGATCCTGTCTTTGGGACTTGCACTGCTGCTAAGCGTGCTCCCACTGTATGGAGCCGCTCGAAATAACACATTATTGATGAACAGTGCACGACCGCTGTCGTGGGGTATGTTCGGATTCCTAGCGATTTCGTTCTTTATCTTGTGTTACGCGTTCTACACAAATGATTTTACGATTCAATACGTAGCAAGTAACTCGAATAGCCAACTACCTTGGTACTACCGAATTACCGCGGTTTGGGGGGCTCATGAAGGCTCACTACTGCTTTGGGTTCTAATCCAAGCGGGTTGGACGGTAGCAGTTGCAACGTTTAGTCGTGGTATGCCTCAAGAGTCTGTGGCTCGCGTACTGGCGATTATGGGTTTGATTACTGTCGGCTTCTTGCTGTTCATTATCGTAACGTCTAACCCGTTCCTACGTACACTGCCTTTCTTCCCCGTTGATGGCCGTGACTTGAACCCACTACTGCAAGATCCGGGTTTGATTATTCACCCGCCAATGCTTTACATGGGTTATGTCGGTTTCTCGGTAGCTTTCTCTTTTGCAATCGCTTCCCTAATGAGCGGTCGTTTAGATACGGCATGGGCTCGTTGGTCTCGTCCTTGGACAATCGCTGCTTGGTTATTCCTAACAGTAGGTATCGCTCTAGGTTCATGGTGGGCTTACTACGAACTTGGCTGGGGGGGCTGGTGGTTCTGGGATCCAGTAGAGAACGCTTCATTCATGCCTTGGTTAGCTGGTACTGCACTGATGCACTCACTAGCGGTAACCGAAAAGCGTGGCACGTTTAAAGCTTGGACAGTATTGCTGGCTATCTCTGCATTCTCACTAAGCTTACTAGGTACATTCTTAGTTCGTTCGGGCATCTTGGTATCGGTTCACGCATTCGCGTCGGATCCTGCTCGTGGTATGTTTATTCTAGGTTTCTTAGTGTTCGTTATCGGTGGTTCACTGTTGTTGTTTGCTGTTAAAGGCGCATCGGTTCGTGTACGTGGTAACTTCGATTTGGTTTCTCGTGAAAACGCGCTTCTCGGCAACAACATCCTATTGATTGCTGCACTTGTGGTTGTGTTAGTCGGTACCTTGCTGCCATTAGTTCATAAACAGTTAGGCTTGGGCTCGGTATCTATCGGTGCACCATTCTTTGATATGTTGTTCTTCTGGTTAATGATCCCGTTCTCGTTCCTATTGGGTATCGGTCCACTGATCCGTTGGAAACGTGACAACCTATCTAAGCTCGTTAAACCTATGCTGATCTCAGGTGTATTCTCACTGGGCTTAAGTGCGCTAATGGTTACGATTTTGGCTGACCGTTTCAGCGGTACCGCTTTTGCCGGTTGGGTAATGGCATTCTGGATTATCTTCATGCATGGCTTTGAGCTTCATGAACGTGCGACACACCGTCATACATTCCTGAAAGGCCTGACTAAGCTACCTCGTAGCCACTGGGCGATGATGTGTGGTCACATTGGTTTGGCCGTGACAGTGATTGGTATTGCGATGGTGCAAAACTACAGCATCGAACGTGACGTACGCTTAGCACCAGGTGAAAGCTACCAACTTGAAGAGTACAGCTTCCTGTTTACAGGAGTTCGTGACAAAGATGGCCCTAACTACGATGGTTACATTGCTGACTTTGAAATTACCAAAGAAGGCAAATACATCAACACGCTTCACGCTGAAAAACGTTTCTACACAACCGCTAAGTCGATGATGACAGAAGCGGCGATTGATCGTGGCGTAACGCGCGACCTTTACATCGCAATGGGTGAGCGTTTAGACGACAATAAATCTTGGGCTGTGCGTATCTACTACAAACCATTTGTACGTTGGATCTGGGCTGGTTCTCTGATTATGTCGATTGGTGGTGTTATTGCTATCAGTGACCGTCGTTACCGCTTCCGTAAGCCAACGAAAAAGTCTACTAAAGAGCAGGAGGCTTAATTCGAATGAACAAGAAGATTTTATTCATTCCATTGATTGCGTTCATGGTTCTAGCTGGAATCTTTGCGACTCAATTGATGCGTAACCAGTCGGGTGATGACCCGACTAAACTTGAATCGGTATTGATTGGTAAGCCAGTACCTGAGTTCGGTTTAGAAGACTTAGAGCAACCGGGTAAGTTCCATGATCAAGCTATCTTTAAAGGTGAGCCACTGCTTCTAAATGTGTGGGCGACTTGGTGTCCTACTTGTTATGCAGAGCACTCTTACTTGAATAAGTTAGCGGGTCAAGGCGTTAAGATTATTGGCCTTAACTACAAAGATGATCGCAATAAAGCGGTAGGTTGGTTAAAAGAGCTGGGCAATCCATACTTGATCAGCCTGTTCGATGGTAACGGCATGCTAGGTCTTGACCTTGGTGTGTATGGCGCTCCAGAGACTTTCCTCATTGATGCTAACGGCGTAGTTCGTTATCGCCATGTTGGTGACGTGAACCCAACTAACTGGGCATCGACGCTTGAGCCGATGTACCAAGAGTTGTTGGAGGAAGCGAAATGATTAAGAAGACACTGATTGCTCTATTCGCTACATTTGCTATTTCGGCGACTGTTTCTGCTGCGTCTATCGAATTTCATGAATTTGATACCGTTGATCAAGAGCAGCAGTTCAAAGAGCTAAGCAACACGCTGCGTTGCCCTAAATGTCAGAACAACACCATTGGTGATTCGAACGCAGAGCTTGCGGTTGATTTACGCCAAAAAGTGTATGAAATGACAAAAGATGGCAAGTCGAAGCAAGACATCATTGATTACATGATTGCTCGCTACGGTAACTTTGTTACTTACAACCCACCACTCACATTAGCCACATCAATCCTTTGGGTTGGTCCGTTTGCGGTAGTCGTGTTTGGTTTCGGTTTGATCATTTTACGAAGCCGAAAGTCAAAGTCGAAAGCAGTAGAGTCAGATAAAGACTGGGATGCAGACAAAGAAGCTCGTTTAAAAGCGTTACTCGATGAAGAGAACGACGGAGATAAGAAGTAATGACTCTATTTTGGATTTCTACCATTATCCTTTCGCTAGCAGCTATTTTCTTAATTGTTCTGCCCTTCATAAATAAGAAGGCGAACAATGATGAAATGCTTCGCGACGAGTTGAACAAAGCATTCTATAAAGATCGTCTCGTTGAGCTCGAAGTAGAAGCAGAAGAAGGCCTTGTTGATAACCAACAAGAGCTGATCGCTGATTTGAAACAGTCTCTACTTGATGATGTACCTGCGCAGAAAGAGATGAAGAAGACCCAAATCTCAACATTGGGCGTCGTAGTACCATCTATTGTCCTAGTCGTGGTTGTTACATATGGTATGTACTTTCAGTTTGGTGCTCTGGATAAAGTCCAACACTGGCAAGAAGTGAGTTCAAACCTTCCTGAGTTGTCTAAAAAGCTAATGTCATCGGAAGGTGGTGCATTAACGGATGATGAACTAGAAGATTTGACTCTGGCACTTCGTACTCGTCTGCACTATCAACCAAAAGATTCGACAGGTTGGTTACTATTAGGTCGTATTGCATTGGCTAACCGCGACGCGGAAACTGCGAAAGATTCGATGCAAAGAGCTTACAAGCTTGAGCCAAAGAATGAAGATGTTCAGCTAGGTTATGCACAAGCATTGATGCTTTCACCTGATGATGCGGATCAAAACCAAGCTCGTTTAATTTTGAGCCGTTTGATTCAAAACGACTATGTTGATCTTCGTGTGTTCTCGTTGCTAGCGTTTGATGCGTTTGAGCGTCAAGACTACCCAGGTGCTGTTAAGTACTGGAGCATCATGCAACAGATGATTGGTCCACAAGACAGTCGCTATGAAATGTTGTCGCGCAGTATTGAAAGTGCACAGAAGAAAATGGGCAATGCTATGGGCGTTGACCAAGGTAAAACTGTTGCTGTAACGCTTGAATTATCTGGTGATGTGAATGCTGCCCCTAGTTCAGTGTTAGTTGTATCAGTGCACAGAGCTGACGGCTCACCAATGCCGATTGCTGCGGCTCGTTATCCGCTAGGAACTTTCCCTCGTACTGTCGTTCTTGATGATGGCAACAGCATGTTGGAAGGGCAGAAGCTGTCCAGCCTTGAAACTCTAATGGTTAGAGCTAGGCTTGATACAGATGGTAACGTTTCAACTCGAGACGGTGATTGGTACGGTGAAAGTGAAGTGGTTGAACTGGGTGCCCCAGTTACCATTGATATCAATAAGCAATATTAATCATTACTTTGCATAGGTGTTAGCTATTCCGATTTATTAAAAAACGGTATAGACTTACGCAACCAATTGAGGCCAGCGATTGCTGGCCTTTTTTATTATTCCTTATGGAAAAGGTGATATGTCTATCAGTGTTTTAAGACTTTCGAGTTTACTCTTCATCGCAAGCTTAACGGTAGGTTGTTCGAGCGTACCAGATGAAAGCAATGGCGGTGATAATTTCGAAACCTCTGAATATGTCGAAGAGTCCCATCCGAACGACCCTTTTGAAGGTTTCAACCGAGCGATGTGGGATATCAACTACGAGTATCTCGACCCTTATTTGGTTCGACCTGTTTCTCTTGCCTATGTTGACTATACCCCTGTACCAATTCGCTCTGGTATTTCCAATTTTTTAGCCAACTTAGATGAGCCATCAAGTATGCTCAATAATCTCATTATGGGTAATGGTGGGAAAGCGCTCGATCATTTCAATCGTTTTTGGATTAACTCTACCTTTGGTCTTCTTGGTCTGATTGATATTGCTAGCGAAGCGGGGATCACCAAATATGACGAAAAGTCGTTTTCTGATGCGATTGGTCATTATGGGGTAGGGAATGGACCGTATTTTATGCTGCCGGGATATGGCCCTGTGACGACCCGACAAGTAACAGAGCAAGTGGATAGCTTATATGTACCTTTGTCTCTGTTTACCTTTTGGGCAAAGTTAGGGAAGTGGGCCTTTGAAGGTATGGAAACACGTGCTCAGTTGGCCTCGCAAGAAGCCTTATTAGATGACTCTCCAGATCCATATGCTCTGACTCGTGATATTTACATCCAACGTCAAGATTTTAAAGCTGAGATCGAGCCAGAAGAGGTTGATCTTGAGGAGGAAGATTTCATTGATGAGTATCTCGAAGATTACTAAATACAAAGCTTAGATAAGCAGATAAGAGAAAGGCTCGATGTTAATTCAACATCGAGCCTTTTTAATGTTTTCTACTTTTCTACTTTTCTACTTTTCTACTTTTCTACCTTTCGGTAAGAAGGTAAGTAGATAATTAGGTAACTAGTCTAGAAGCGGTAGTTAGCTTGGATACCGACTAACCAGATGCTGCCTGTCACTTCGCCTTCGAAGCTACCACCAAAGTAATCTGCTTTTGGATCTTTTTCATGCATTTTCGCGTCTTTCGCTAGAATGTAAGTGAAGCCTGCATCCAGAGTTAGCTGTTCAGACCATTGGTAGCCCGCACCGATACTTAACCAAGTGCGGTCTGTTTCTGGGATCGTCGCAGTACGGTGCTCTTCGCTTACCGCTGAAGTATCGTAGGCAATACCAGAACGTAGTGCTAGTTTAGGTGTCATTTGGTAAGTAGTACCGATTGCAAAACGGTAGTTGTCTTCCCAGTTCTCTTGCTTGATCTCTACGCTTTTTTCACCAGGGAAATCAGCAACAAGCTCTTTAAAGCTGCTCCAGTTCGTCCAGTTAATACTTGCGTGAACCGCTACAGTGTCTGTCAGCTGGTGGAAGCTAGCAAGTTCAGCTGTTGCCGGAAGAGCGAGGTCCATCGAACCACTTTTGTGTGCTTCTGGTTTTGTTGGGTTGAAACCAAAGCCTTTTGCATAGCCTTCTAAAGTCAGGTCAACTTCTGATTTGTAGGTAAAGCCAAGGCGGTTGTCTTCATTAATGTCCCAAGCGGTACCAACTTGCCAACCCCATGCCGTGTCATCACCTTCCATGTATTTCAAAGAGGTACCAGACTTCACTGGAATAAGAGAGTTTTTAGTTGATACTGCACCAAAGCTACCTTCAGCCATGATGTAACGTACGCCACCACCAATAGAAACACTCTCTAGCACTTGGTATGCAGCATTCAGGTTCAGCTCCATAGTAGTCACACTTGCTTCGTTACCATGGTTTGCACCGCCGAAGTCTTTACCTAGGTCCGTTGCCATACCGTAGTTTGTGCCTGCAGCAAAACCCAACGCAAATTTTTCGTTGTACTTATGAGAAGCATAAAAGTTTGGAATAAAAGCACTGTGCGCGAAGTCACTAGAGTTTGATGCTGTTGTACCACTGCGAGTTGTAGAAGTCCCTTCAATATCAATATTTGGGTCAACGTAGATACCACCAACAGAAACCTGTGTGCCTTCTAGGTAAGTCAGCATAGCAGGGTTACGCCATTGCGCGTCTGCACCGTCAGCCATTGCTGCTTCACCAGCGTAAGCACGGCCTAAGCCTGTTGCTGAGTATTCTGCTAGTTGAAAACCTGCCGCGTTAGTTACGGTAGAAGTCGAAAGTAATCCAACTGCCACTGCAGCAGATAGAAGAGTTTTATTCATTTTCATTATTATGTTCACTGAATCATAAGTATTTAGTGGCGTGATTCTACTTTTAGAGTTATTACTTTAAAAATGAAATTCGAATAAAACAGTGTTTTAGGGATTAAATGAGCAAATGTGTTTAATTATTAGAGAAATCATCTAAATGTTTCGGCTGTGTTGCGAAGTTTGAGCGTACACCTGTAGCTGTATATTTGCTCTGCAGGCTACAGTTGTAAGCTTAAATTTAGGTTGGTCAGTGGTTTAGGAAAACAAAAAAGGGTCGCACAATGCGACCCTTTGGGATTATAGCTAACTTTATATTAGAAGCTGCGGCTGTACTGAAGACCTAATAGGATTGCATCAGCATGTGTCGTCGCTGTTAGTGGCGTACCTGAAGAGGTTTCTGAAACCTTCACATCGTCACCTAACAAGTATGTAAAGCCGAAGTCTACGTTTGAAGCGGTATCAATGTGGTAAGTGAAACCAGCAGAGAACCACTGACGGTCTGAATCCGGAACAGAGATAGATGTCAGTTCGTCTTGCGCACTGGTGTCATACATGTAACCGGTACGTAGTGTCCACGTATCGTTTAGGTAGTAAGTACCACCAATTGCGTAGTGCCAACCATCTTGCCATTTGTATTCTTTATTGTAGCTACCATTTGCCCCACCAACTGGTGATGTTGCTAGATCTAAGTTTCTAAATTCGATCTGGTCGAAGTCACCCCAGCCGATCCATTGTACAGAGTAGTGAACTGCGAACTTAGTATCTTCAATTTTGTGGAAACCAGAGAATTCAGCGATGTCTGGTAGTGGTAGCGTGATTTCTTGGCCCTTGTCATCTTTAGCGGTGATTTCAGGGCTATAACGGTACGCTAGACCAAAACGGTTGTTTTCATCTAGCTCATAAACAGTACCAACGTTAAAGCCAACAGCCCAACCATCAGCTTTGTCGACGTTTAATAAAGAGGTGCCTGCCGGTGGAATTCCCTTAGATGGATTTCCTTTACCAAAACCAGCACCAGCGGTACGTTTCATCGTACCTTGACCATAAATAAGGTCTAAACCTGCACCGAAGCTCCATTGGTCGTCTAGTCGGTAAGAACCTGCAAGACCAAAGTTGACGCTCTTAACATCCGTTAAGCCACCGTATTCAGCTGCCGGGTAGTTGTCGTCAAACTCTGTTTTAGTACCGAAGTTTGAGTAGGCATTGATACCCCAAGCAAATTTATCATTTACTGGAACGATTAAGTGGATGTTAGGCGCGATAGATGTATCACCTACATCATCAGTATTATTTACTGGCACTTGACCACCAACGTAGTTAACGTCGTTGACTTCAATCATTGAAGTGATGCTTTCAAAACCAAGAGATAGCTCAGTTTTATCAAATAGTGCCATTGCTGCAGGGTTACGTGCCATTACTGACGCGTTATCTGCGATTACTGCATCACCAGCAAAAGCACGGCCGATGCCGGTTGCTGATTGTGCGTTAAGTTGGAAACCTGCTGCCATCGCTTGCGAAGATGCCAGTGTGATTGTTACTGCTAAAAGAGACTTTTTAAACAGACGCGTGTTGTTGGTAGTCATTCATTTATTCCTTTATATATCCGCCTCTACAGGGCGATTAATTTGAGCAATTGCTCAATGTTGGCTGATCCTATTCGGAAGTATACGATATACAAATCCGACCATTGGAAATTTTGAGGGTAAAATTATGGAAATGACGCCTATCTGGCACGAAAATGGAGAGAAATGCTGTTTTTTAGAGTTTTAACTCTAGAGGTATTGACGTGGTGAATGGTTTTGCGATTTATTGATAAATAAAGCCCGGCAATATCAGTGATATACTTGCTGGGCCTTTTGTTACGGGGCTTTGAGAGCAAATTAGCTCATTGGTTTGATCATTTTTGTCAGCTTTTCGGCGATTTTAGAGACATCCTCGCCATCTTCCCCTACAAGGATCAAACTGCTGCCATCGATCGGTGTTACCGAGCCTGACATGCCTTTTTCATCAAAGTCGATAGACTTGTCAGTCGGAATGCCAGTTAAAAACAGCGTGACTTTGCCTTTTTCGCCTTGGAAAACCATGTGCATTGCGTTGGATTTGCCAAAACCACAGTGGTTCAGGTAATAGACGTGGTAAGGGAAGGCTTCATCAAACTGAAAAGCAAACGGGTTCATTTTTGCGTTGATTTGTTGAGATGATACATTTTCATCAAGTGCACTAACGAAGCTCTTTTCATCAACAACATGTTTCATTGCAGTATCCGCCAAGCTTGCTTGAGCTGGAGATACCAACGCGTTGCCCCAGTTGACTTGACCAACCAATAAACCTGCAACGAATGCCACAGAAGCAGCCATTGCCATCGCTCGTCGAGCAAACGTAGGCCTTACTACTTTGCTCTCTTCGCTTGAGGTCTGATTGAATAGGATACGATCTGCCAGATCGTCTGGCACATCCACATTCAATGCTGAATGGATTTGCTTATCAAGTGATAGTACATCGTCTAAGAAATTACTATTGGCTTCACTATTCGCTGCTGCATCAATAATGTCTTGTGTACGTTGCTTCGGTTCCGACAATACACGACGACGAAATTCCAAATCATCCATTATGTTGCCCCCTCTCTGCCTCTTCTGTATCCAGCATCTCTTTCAACTGATTTCGAGCTCTGAATAAACGTGTCATCACCGTGTTTTTGTTAAGATCGAGAATATCGGCGATCTCATCACCACTAAAACCACCAATCACTTGTAAGAAGAGGGGTTCACGGTATTCGATTTCAAGTTTCATGATCTGCGCTTGCAACCATTGGTGTTGATGATGTGGGTCATCACTGATGCTAGCATCGTTACCATGATCGTCGATATCAACCAGATCAAATTGTTTGCGTTCAAAACGTCGAGCATTCTCGCGGCGCAAGATAGTAATCAGCCATGACTTTGCGGCTTTTTCATCTTGTAGGCTATCGAGTGACTTCCATGCACGAAGGCAAGTTTCTTGAACTAAATCTTCGGCAATGCTTTTGTCTTTGCATAGCCAATAGGCATAGCGAAAGAGGTCACGATGATAGGCGCGCACGAGTGCTTCGTATTTTCTTTGTTTGTCCATATCAGAGTTGACCGGACGCTTGGCTGTTTTCTTTCCAAACATTTTTATTATTGACACACGAGCCTCCATAATTGCTCTGCGTATAGCTGTCTTCTATACGTTGTGCTTCGTTATATATGCTGTTTCGTTTTTAGGGCTAACGTCGGCAGGAAGTCGTAAAATCACATTAAAATTGATCTACTTCAAAATTTAAGCCCTCGAAAACGCTATAGTACACCTTGTCGTCTAGTTAGTCATTCGTGGCTAGCATGTTGAGCAAGACGACACTTCCTTTTGAAGGCTGACTTTACTTTCTCCTAATCAGGAAACTGATTATTTCAATTGGCGTTAAGTTAATTGCTTTATATACATTCCGACCACACAGTTTTGTGTGGTTTTTTTTTGCCTTAAGAAAAACATCCCTTACATAGCGATAACAGCTTTGCTTGCAATAGTTTAGTATCTTACGACAACCTTTCCCTCAAAAAGGTTCGCCTGAATGTTCAGTTAGATTTTCAAGCAGTGGGATACTCGTATCACGTTTATTTAAACGCCTGTTTGATTTAATTAACAACTTGTTTACAATGCTTCAGGTCAGACCTCTTAACCTTAAGGAGAAACCATGGGCAAACAGGAAGTCAAAACGCGTTCTGGAGAACGTGTTGCCGTTGTCGCTGGACTACGAACCCCATTCGCTCGTCAGAGCACAGAATTTAGCCAAGTGCCTGCGGTTGACCTAGGCAAAATGGTGGTGAGCGAAATGCTTGCAAGAACTGATGTCGATCCTGCGCTTATCGAACAAGTCGTGTTCGGCCAAGTAGTGCAAATGCCAGAAGCACCGAACATTGCACGTGAAATCGTGCTGGGTACAGGTATGGACATTAATACTGATGCCTACAGTGTGACGCGAGCATGTGCGACTAGCTTCCAAGCTGCAGTCAACGTGACCGAGAGCATTATGGCTGGCACGATTGATGTTGGTATTGCGGGCGGCGCGGATTCTTCTTCTGTATTGCCAATCGGTGTTTCGAAAAAGTTAGCGGCGAACTTATTAGCACTGAGTAAAACGAAAACCATAGGTCAAAAACTGAAGATTCTTAAAACATTTTCAGTCAAAGATTTGATGCCAGTACCACCAGCAGTCGCAGAATACTCGACAGGTTTGTCTATGGGACAAACTGCTGAGCAGATGGCTAAGACACATGGTATTACTCGCGAAGCTCAAGATGCACTTGCTCACCGTTCTCACTCTTTGGCTTCTCAAGCATGGAAAGAAGGCAAGATTAAAGACGAAGTGATGACGGCATTCCCCGCGCCTTATAAAAAGTACCTAGCAGAAGACAACAACATTCGCCACGACTCGACGGTTGAAGGTTACGCTAAATTGCGCCCTGCATTCGACAGACAATACGGCAGTGTAACGGCAGCCAATGCCACGCCTCTCACCGATGGCGGTGCCGCAGTGATGTTGATGCGCGAAGGAAAAGCGAAAGAGCTAGGCTTAGAAGTGCTTGGTTACATTCGTGGTTACGCGTTCTCAGCGATTGGTGTTGAAACGGATATGCTGATGGGGCCGACGTACGCGACCTCTCAAGTATTGAAGAACACAGGACTAGAATTATCAGACCTAACACTTATCGAGATGCATGAAGCGTTTGCAGCTCAAGTTCTGGCTAACGTCAAAATGTTCGCAAGCGATGAATTTGCTCAGAAGAATCTTGGCCGTGACAAAGCGATCGGAGAGATTGATATGGAGAAGTTCAACGTGCTGGGTAGCTCAATTGCTTACGGACACCCGTTTGCAGCGACTGGCGCGCGTATGATGACTCAGACACTGCGTGAACTTAAACGTCGTGGTGGTGGCCTAGCATTGAATACTGCTTGTGCGGCTGGTGGCTTAGGTGCAGCAATGATCTTGGAGGTGGAATAATGTCTACGACTCTTGATGTGAAAAAAGAAAAGAAAGCAGTCAAAAAAACGGATTCAAAGCCAGTGACTGTATCTAAAAGTGATAAGACGGTTTCAAACGATGAAGCCGTAAAACCGGCGACCGCGTTTTCTTTAACTATCGATGACCAAGATATTGCATGGCTTGCGATCGATGTACCAAACGAAAAAATGAACACGCTACAAGCGGCGTTTGCCGAAGAAATGAAAGCAATCTTCGAGCAGTTGAAGGAAAAGCAAAGCCGAGTTAAAGGCTTAATCGTTCATTCATTGAAGCCAGATAATTTTATTGCTGGCGCTGACGTACGAATGCTTGATGCTTGCAAGACAGCAGATGAAGCGCAATCTCTTGCTCGTCAGGGGCAGGAGATGTTCCAAGCACTTTCTGATTTGCCTTATCCTGTTGTTGCAGCGATTCACGGCCCATGTTTAGGTGGTGGCTTAGAGCTGGCACTATCGTGTGATTACCGCGTATGTACTGATTCAGATAAGACTCGCTTAGGTCTGCCAGAAGTCCAACTTGGTCTGTTACCAGGATCTGGTGGTACGCAACGTCTTCCTCGTCTTATCGGTTTACTGCCTTCTCTTGACCTTATTCTTACGGGGAAGCAACTGCGCGCTAAAAAAGCGAAATCGCTAGGTGTCGTGGATGCTTGTGTGCCAGAAACTATCTTGCTGGAAGTTGCTAAGAGCTTTGTTGAAAAGAATTCAGGCGGGAAAAAAGGTAAGCGCTTGGCGTCTAAAAGCCAAGCTTCGGCCAAAGAAAAAATAATTTCACGTACGGGTCTTGGTCGCAAGGTTATTTTTGAACAGGCTTCAAAGAAGACCAATCAGAAAACACGCGGCAATTACCCTGCCGCTGATGCGATTCTTGATGTGATTCGTTATGGCTTAGAGAACGGCTTTGATAAAGGTCTTCAGTACGAAGCGAAGCGTTTCTCTGAATTGGTGATGACCGCAGAATCCAAAGCCCTTCGTTCGATTTTCTTTGCCACCACTGAAATGAAAAAAGAACATGGCGCAGACGCAGAACCAAAAGCGGTTAAGCGTGTTGGTGTACTGGGCGGTGGTCTTATGGGCGCTGGTATCAGCCACGTCAGTGTTGCTAAAGCGAAAGTACCGGTTCGTATTAAAGATGTGTCTAATGAAGGTGTGCTCAATGCGCTTAACTACAACTACAAGTTGTTCGATAAGCAGCGTAAACGTCGTATTCTGAGCCGAGCTGGCCTTGAAAGTAAGATGCTTCAGCTTTCTGGTGGTATCGACTTTACAAGCTTTAACCATACTGATGTTGTGATTGAAGCGGTATTTGAAGATCTCGGCCTTAAGCAATCAATGGTTGCAGACATTGAAGCCAATGCTAAGTCAGAGACTATCTTTGCGACCAACACGTCTTCACTGCCAATCCACAAAATTGCAGAGAAAGCGCAGCGACCAGAAAACGTGGTTGGTCTTCACTACTTCAGCCCGGCAGAAAAAATGCCGCTAGTAGAAGTCATCCCTCATGAAACAACGTCAGAAGAGACGATTTCGACGGTGGTGGCATTAGCGAAGAAGCAAGGTAAAACGCCGATTGTTGTTAAAGATACGGCTGGCTTCTATGTGAACCGTATTCTTGCTCCATACATGAATGAAGCGGCGCATCTGTTATTGGCAAATGAGCCGATTGAAAAGCTCGACAGCACATTGTTGGACTTCGGTTTCCCGGTTGGCCCAATTACTTTGTTAGACGAGGTGGGTGTTGATATTGGTGCGAAGATCATCCCGATTCTGGTTAATGAATTAGGCGAGCGTTTCCAAGGTCCTGATGTGTTCGACATTCTTTTGAATGACAACCGTAAAGGCCGTAAGAGTGGCAAAGGTTTCTACACTTACAAAGGTAAAAAGAAGGAAGTCGATAAGTCAGTATACAAACTGCTTAAGCTGCAACCTGAACCTAAGCTAAGCGATAACGACATCGCAATGCGTTGTGTGTTACCGATGCTCAACGAAGCGGTTCGTTGTTTGGATGATGGCATTATCCGTAGCCCGCGAGATGGCGATATTGGTGCTATTTTCGGTATCGGCTTCCCGCCATTCCTTGGTGGTCCGTTCCGTTATATGGATCAAATTGGTATTAAGTCACTGGTAGAGATGATGAACGACTTCGCTAAGAAGTACGGTGATCGTTTCGCACCATGTGATGGCCTACTGACACGTGCTGGGTTGGATGAGTCTTTCTACAAGTAACTCTTTCTATTAGTAACTTTCTAGCACTTTGATTATAAAGCTCGTATCAAGCAATTGATGCGGGCTTCATTTTTATGGGAGTATGCAAAAGAAAGGAGATTCCCGATTCAGTCGTTCCTCCTTCTCGGGAATGACGATTGAGATGTAAAAAGTAAGCTATTGTGTTGATTAGGAAGGTGGTCAACACACCTCAATCAAAACTACCGTCATCTCCTAAAGCGACGAAGGAGCGTAATAGGAGATCTGCTCTTGTGTTGCACCCAATAAAAAAGGTTGATGCTTTCACATCAACCTTCTGATCTTTTTAATAACAACGACTAACCGAGCTCACAGTCTTTAGGACGCAACTGAAACTCATCAATTGAGCCAATCTCAACACCTGCCGACAACTTCTCTTCTTCATTATGAGCGTTGCCGTGCGCATGCATAATCAGACGATTCGCTGTACGAGGTTTTAGTTGGCTAACCACAAAGCGCATCATGTCTGAGCGAGTCAGACCTTTGAGCTCTTCTAACACGCGATCCCTCTGATTGAATTCCAAATCCTTATTGCCTATCGCAACCCATAAGCGTTGAGCACGACCACGCAAGGTGGTATCTGGCGTTGAAATTTGATTCCAAAGACCGCGTTTACTGCTGTGCCATTGATAGTCGTTAAGCTCTAGCAATACCATGTAAAAGGCATTGAGGAACTCGTCTATGGAAGCCAACAGATCTGCTGGGGCTGCATTAGGCGATTGCACATACAACACAATACCTGGGTGTCGGTTCAATGGCATATTACCAGTGCCGACCATATAGCCTAGCTGCTGCTTAGTACGAATCTCGTGGAAGAAAGTGGCTGACATCAAGTGGTTGGCCAATGAATACAGTGCAATATTTGTAGGTGATATATCTGAACATTGGTAGTAAACCACAATGGCTGAGTCATCTTGATTACAGACCACTTCGCGTTGGAAACTACCGTTATCACCCAGCATGATTAAAGGGCGCAGTGACTCTTCGTAAGCCTGATCTTGAACACGCAGGGCATCTTTTAGCGTTTCAGCCATCTTGTTCGCATCGGCTTTTTTCCAGTCACCATACACAAACATTTCGACATGCAGTTCGGCCAAAATAGCTTGAACAAAAGAAGAAAGCTCGTCGACTTCTATTGTTTCCAGCGCTTCAATTAAAACGGAATAGGGCGGGTTGTTTGGCTGTAAGATTCCCGTCATCGCATTGAACAGCTGAGAAATAGGACGGTCTTGCGATGCGTTATTCCAGTTTCTGAGCAATTGATGCTTAATCGTTTCGAATCGTGTTGAACTAAAGTCGCGTGCTTGGAAACGTTCAAGAATCATATTGAGCAGCTGTGGCTGTTTCTCGCTAAATCCAGATAGAGTAAGTGTGACACCACCTTGATGGGTATACATGTTGTAGCCCATGCCAGCAATCTCAGCTTGATACGTATCTTTTTCAAGCGAGTCTAAGAACATCTCTACACACAAGCGTGTTTTAACGATGTTTCTCGGGGTGGCGACTGAGTGTGGGCTGTCGATAGCGATATACACCACACCTTTAGGTACTCGAAATTGATGGTCTTGGAGGTGCCATAACTTAAAGCCGTCCAGCTCTTCTAACAGTTGTGGGTGCTTAGCGTCACCTTCGAGTTCAGCAGGGTCTAAGTCGTAGCAAATAAACGGGTTTTTGCTTGGGAGCTCAAACTGCCAGCCGGGGTTGATGCATGTAAAGCATTGAATTTTCTCAGCGCTAAATGGTGTGAGTGAATAGGGCGTAAAGTACCATTTCGCTTCTCTGTCATATTCGAACCCTTGAGCAACAATGGTGACCCGCATGTTGTCGACGGTTAAGTAAGGAAGCAGAGAACGTTGTAACTCTTCGTCGAAATGCGACATTTTGTAATCGCCATACACCACATCTTGCTCTTGGTAATGCTGCATGTTGATAACGAGATGGCTGACGACATCAAGTGGTCTTGAGGGTTCTTGAAAGCGGAAGGCTGATTCCAAAACAGCCCGTTTTTCGAGGTAACGCCACTCTTCAATACCTTGTTGTTCAATCAACTTAATGTACTGGAACACCGCTTGGATGATGTTATCGGTTTTGGTTAAACCTTCGATGGTTAATGAGCAACTGACTGTGAAATCACGATAGTTACTGCCACTTGCGCCGCCACCTGCGGAGAGGGAAGTAATCCAGCCTTTCTCTTTGAGTTGCATCATCAAACTGCCTTCGCCTTCGTAACCGATAAGGTGTGCAAAGAACGATAATGGTTTAATACCGTAGTGTTCATCCATGCTCGGCATTGGGAAGGTTAAGATAAGTTTGCGCACTTCTTTGATCGGTTTAACGTGTACTTGTACCCCCGTGCTTAATTCGCCAACAATCGGTACTTCAACCTTCTTGCCTTGTAGTTGGTGGTTGGTAATCGAGCTAAAACGCTCCTCAACCCAACTTTGCATCTCGTCTAATGATTGATTACCAGACAGTGTCAGTGTCATTAAGTCTGAAGAGTACTGCTGCTGGTGGAAAGCCAAGATCTCTTGTCGAATCGTCTCGCCGTTTCGGTCACCCAACGTATCGATATTACCGACAGAAAACTTCGAGAATGGGTGATTGTTATTCACCAGCTCTTTGGTCACTTGGTACAAGCGTCGCGAGTCGTCGTTGAGTTTCATTTTATACTCTGAATCAACGGCTTGGCGTTCTTTGTCTAAGGCTTCTTCGTTGAACAGGGGGGCAGTAAAAAATTGGCTGAAGCGATCGAGTGCATTTTCAAAGGCATTCAATTCAACATCAAAAAAGAAGCAGGTGTGTTCGGTTCCTGTCCATGCGTTGTTGCTACCGCCATGCTGGCTGATAAAACTTTGGAACTCTCCGACCTTTGGATACTTTTCAGTTCCCAAAAATAGCATATGCTCTAAGTAGTGAGCTAAACCCTCTCGGTCTGTAGGGTCATCAAAATGCCCGACATTAACGGCGAGTGCGGCTGCAGCTTTTTGAGCGTTCTGATCGTGAACTAACAGTACTCTCAACCCGTTATCTAATGTTAAGTAACGGTATTGATGTTCATCATTAGGGCTTAAATGCACAGATGCATCTCCAGAGAAGGTGGTTTTTAAATTATGTACGCGATGATTTAAGGTGCAAACCTCGCGATCATATTTTGGGATATGAAGTGCTTTTTGGCGACTTCTAAATCACTTTTATCGATTTTTATCAGTGATTTATTTTCTTTTAATAAGATTGTTAAGAAAGTCGAACTCTTTAGCAAGTGACTTGATATAATTATTTATATAGACTGCGGTTTCTCTAGTTTGAGAGCCAAACGCTAAGTAGCGTATCGCTGATATGGGATATATCGACTTTCGAAATGTTACGTAGACAGGACTGAACATGAAAATATTCATAATGCGCCACGGTGAAGCAGAACATTTTGCTAACTCGGATGCAGAACGAGCGTTAACGAAGCGCGGTAAAATGGCGTCTCTTGCGGTAGCACAAGCTGCAAATGAGCAAGGGTTTAGCCAGTTCGATAAAGTGCTTGTGAGCCCATACTTGAGGGCACAAGAAACGTGGTTAGAAATCTCTCAAGCGTTTTCTGGAAAGAAAGTAGAAACCTGTGATGATATTACGCCTTACGGAATGTCTGACGATGTGTTTGATTTGACCATAGCAATGGCTGAAGTAGAAAAGCTAGAGACCATTTTATTTGTTTCTCATTTACCTCTAGTGGGCTATTTAACGGCTGAATTTGCGACGGGCATGGCGCCACCTATGTTCCCAACCTCAGGGCTCGCGTGTATTGAATTCGACCTTGAAAAACAAAAAGGCGAGTTGCTTTGGAACATTAATCCATAGCTGAGACCGTTTTCTCAAGATAAATTTGAGGGCACCTCATGATTATTGAGATGCCCTTTGTTGTTTCTAACGGATTATTTCGACCAAACGACAAGGTGCTGGACGTACTTTTTAGAATAAAGAGCAAGTCGATGGCTATTTATCTGGGATAGCAAGTAAAACCAGTAGCGCCCCATGGCCACCGAACTCTAAAGGTGCTTGGTGAAAAGCCATCACATCTGGGTGCTGCGCTAACCACAAAGGCACTTTCTGTTTAAGGATGTGTTTACCAATGCCGTGTTGTACACAGGCACAAGCTACGCTCTCTTTCACGCAGTGTGCAATCATAGCCCCAAGTTCACGTTTGGCTTCTTGTTGAGTCATACCGTGCATATCAAGATACACATCCGGTACATAGACACCACGACGTAAGCGCTTCACCTCGTATTTAGAGACATCATCGCGCGCATAACGTGTCGGCCCCTCTTCGCTAAGATGCGGAATGAACTCATCCGAGAAATAAAACTCGCTATCACTGGCTTGTCTTGCCGTTCGAGTAATTTCTTTTTGCTTGGCATTTCTTTTTGGCTGCTGGACTATGGTATCCTGTTGCAACTTTTTAACGCCCTTTACTGCATCGTTGAACAGGGCGAAATCGTCATCGAAGTCGGTGTCTTTTTTGCTCATCAGGTTATGAATTCTAATTAGAAACGTAATTAGCAGTATTGTAGCGCTTTTCGGAGACAATTTTGGATAAGATTTTTGTAGAAGAAGCGGTATCAGAACTACACACGTTTCAAGATGTGATTCGTTGGACTGTTAGTCGCTTTAACGCAGCGGGCCTATTTTATGGTCACGGCACTGATAACGCGTGGGATGAGGCGGTACAACTAATTTTACCTACTCTTTATCTACCGATTGATGTTCCTTCGCATGTGATGAACTCTCGTCTAACAAGTAGCGAACGTCTGCGTATTGTTGAGCGCGTAATCAAGCGTATCAATGAGCGTACACCAACGGCTTACTTAACCAATAAAGCTTGGTTCTGTGGCCTTGAGTTCTTCGTTGATGAGCGCGTTCTTGTGCCTCGCTCTCCAATTGGTGAGCTGATCGAAGCTCAATTCCAACCTTGGTTAATTGAAGAGCCAACTCGCATCATGGATATGTGTACAGGTAGTGGTTGTATTGCTATTGCTTGTGCTCATGCATTCCCTGACGCAGAAGTAGATGCGATTGATATCTCTACAGATGCATTGCAAGTTGCAGAGCAGAACGTCCAAGATCACGGCATGGAGCAGCAAGTGTTCCCAATCCGTTCAGATCTTTTCCGTGACTTGCCAAAAGAGAAATACAACCTGATCGTATCTAACCCACCTTACGTGGACGAAGAAGATATGAACAGCCTGCCAGATGAGTTTACTCACGAGCCAGAACTTGGCCTAGCAGCGGGTACAGACGGTCTGAAATTGGTTCGTCGTATCTTAGCTAACGCACCTGACTACCTAACTGACGACGGTATTCTTATCTGTGAAGTGGGCAACTCAATGGTTCACATGATGGATCAGTACCCAGAGATTCCATTCACTTGGATTGAATTCTCTAACGGTGGTCATGGCGTATTCATGATCACTCGTGAGCAGCTTGTTGCTTGCGCGGATGAGTTCTCTATCTACAAAGACTAGGTTACTGTTAGTCGTTAGCTTAGGGATTTAGCTTAGAGATTAGGCTGGAAACTTAAGGTTAGAACCTGATAAGACGTTCTATTTGAAACGTTTGAATTTAAACGCCATGCAGCAATGCATGGCGTTTTTTATTGCCGAAATTTAATGGATAAGTAAGCAACACAGAGTGAACGTGCTCAATATTTAGTTGCTTAATATGAATAGCTACCACATATTGGTGCTCAATATTTAGTCGTTTTAGTGAGTTAAGGAGAATTCGCGATGACCTTTGATACATGGATTTATTATTTGCTAGCGGTGTTGATCTTAACGGCATCACCAGGGCCAAGCTCTTTGTTGTGCATGACTAAGGGTGTGCAATCTGGCTTTAAGTTATCGATATTTACCGCCTTGGGTAGCGTGACTGCCATTACCGGAATCCTTACGTTATCTTTTACCGGTTTAGGGGTGATCATTGCTTCGTCAGAAGTGGTGTTTAATATCATTAAGTGGACGGGGGCTGCTTACCTTATTTATCTCGGTTGGAAGTCGCTACGGTCGAGTCAGCAAGATTACGACAAGTTATCGAATCAACAAGCAGGCTCTCAACCTGTTAAAGAAAGCGCTGCACAGCATTATGTCAGTGGCTTTATTGTTGGTGCGAGTAACCCAAAAGCTATCCTGTTTTTTACCGCACTTTTTCCTCAGTTTATTGACCCATCGATAGCGCTATTTCCTCAATTTTTGGTGTTCGCTTTGACCTTCGTTGTGATGGAATTGTCTTGGTTACTGGTTTATGCCTACCTAGGTGCGAAGTCGTCAAATTGGTTGTTTGCGAAAGGTCGAGCCAAGGTCTTTAATCGTGTCACTGGAGGTGTCTTTATTGGGGCTGGCGCACTGCTTTCGACGACCAGTCGAGCATAACTTTCTGTTTTATCAGAGAGGTGAATGATTACAGAATATTCTTGATGCTGTCATAAAAGGTTAATATTAATGTGCTTGCTGCTTTTGGCGAAAAGCCGATATATTGGTGTTACACCATCACGTTCTCAAGGAGAGACATATGCAGCATCAAGAAATGATTCAACACAGTAACTTTGGCGTAATCAGTCGTACTTGGATTTTCTCTACCCTTTCTCTAGTGGGTATTCTTGCTCTAATGTAGTCAGCTTCATGGCTCTATAGTTTTAGTTTTTATTATGAAATCACTTGTTAAAAAGTCTTCAAAGTCAGAACTCTTTCTCTTATAAATGTGGCTTTTCTCATCAGGCTAGCCACTTAACCTTTTCTTAGCTGTACCTTCCTCTCAGTAACCTTTTCTCTGAATAATCTCTTTGTCTGATTAGCCCTCTTTATCTCAATAGACTCACTGCATAACCTGATCTGAAGTTGTTATCAAACTGTGATAATCTTAAGTTATCTTTTATCTACAGTGTATCTCTCATGTCTGTCTGGGATTCTATTTCATTTAACAATCGATTTACGGCATTACCTCGATTGTTCTATACCCCAATTCAACCTACACCGCTAAACAATGTTCAATGGCTCGCATGGAACCATAACCTTGCGAATGAACTAGGCTTTCCGTCATTTGAATGCACTTCCGAGGAGTTGCTTGAGACGTTATCAGGCAATGTTGAACCTGAGCAATTTTCGCCAGTAGCAATGAAATACGCAGGCCACCAGTTTGGCTCTTATAACCCTGATTTAGGTGATGGAAGAGGGCTGTTATTAGCTCAAGTTGTCGCGAAAAGTGGTGAAACGTTCGACTTACACCTTAAAGGTGCGGGTAAAACTCCCTATTCTCGTATGGGCGATGGTCGTGCGGTTATTCGATCAACGGTTCGTGAGTATCTATGTAGCGAAGCGATGGCGGGGCTTAATATCCCAACTACTCGCGCATTGGCGATGATGACTAGCGACACACCCGTTTATCGAGAGAAGCAAGAGTGGGGCGCATTGCTGGTGCGTGCTGCTGAGTCACACATCCGTTTCGGTCACTTTGAACATCTGTTTTATACCAATCAGTTGGCAGAACATAAATTATTGGCCGATAAAGTCATCGAATGGCACTTCCCGGAATGCCTCGATGACGACAAACCCTACGCTGCTATGTTTAATCAGATTGTTGATCGCACTGCGGAAATGGTCGCGCTGTGGCAAGCGAATGGTTTTGCTCATGGGGTGATGAACACCGATAACATGTCGATCATAGGGCAAACCTTCGATTATGGCCCGTTCGCCTTCTTAGATGAATATGACCCTCGCTTGATCTGTAATCACTCCGACTATCAAGGTCGTTATGCCTTTAATCAGCAGCCTAGAATTGGATTATGGAATTTGTCGGCACTGGCTCATTCTCTTTCGCCGCTGGTGGATAAAGCCGATTTAGAGGCCGCGTTAGAACAGTACGAACCACAAATGAACGGTTATTTCAGTCAGCTGATGCGCCGTAAGTTAGGATTGCTTTCGAAACACGAAGGTGACAGTCGCTTGTTTGAATCTATGTTCGAGCTGATGTCGCAAAACAAAGTCGATTACCCAAGATTCTTTAGAACGCTATCGAACCTAGATACATTGCTGCCGCAAGACGTGATTGATTTGGTTATCGACCGCGAGGCCGCAAAGCTATGGGTGGATAACTACTTGCAACGCTGTGAATTGGAAGAGAGTTCAGTGGCCGATCGCTGTGAAAAAATGCGACAAGTAAACCCGAAATACATCCTCAGAAACTACTTAGCCCAGCTTGCGATAGATAAAGCTGAGCGCGGTGATAGCAGCGATATTGATGCACTAATGGTGGTGCTGGCAGACCCTTATGCGGAACATCCTGACTACGAACATCTTGCTGCCTTGCCGCCTGAGTGGGGCAAAGCAATGGAAATCAGCTGTTCCTCTTAACCTCCTATGATTCTTTGAGTCGCTAAGTACAGGTAGAGGTCACTAAGATGTGATCTTTATCTGTTTGTTCGTCTAACTTTACAAACATGTCAATAATCAAATAATCGGCCAGCCTATACACTATGTGAATAAGTTGTAAATTTAATAGGTTTGGGCGATGCCAACAAATACTCGAATTCTCGTGGTGGATGATGATCAAGAAATCTGCGAGCTGCTGGAAGAGTACCTCACAAAATCGGGTTTCGATGTTTCTTCGGTGGGAGATGGTGTTGAACTCGAAACTCATCTGCAAAACAATGGTTATCCAGACCTGATTCTGCTTGATGTGATGCTACCCGGTGACGACGGTTTTACCTTGTGTCAGCGAGTCCGAAAACAATCCAATGTGCCTATCATTATGTTGACAGCGGTATCGGATGAAACCGATCAGATTATCGGCTTAGAAATTGGTGCAGATGATTACATCGCGAAGCCGTTTAGCCCTCGTCAGTTAATGGCTCGAATCAAAGCGCTATTACGCCGTGTTCAAGTGGTGGACGACAAGCCAAGTGATGCACTGCCAAAGCAGATTATTTTTGGTGATTGGACGCTCGATACGCTCGCGCACCGAATCTATCACAACGAAAACTCAGAAGAGATGGACTTGTCGGGCAGTGACTTTTCTTTGTTGATGTTGTTCTTAACTCGTCCTAACGAAGTTCTCGACCGTGACACAATATCTTTCGCTACCAGAGGCCGTGAAGCGCTGCCTTTTGAACGTGGCATTGACGTACAGCTTAGCCGCCTGAGAAGCCGACTGGGCGACAGTGGTAAATATCCTCACTACATCAAAACCATGCGCGGTAATGGCTACATTCTTGCTGTGCCGGTTCAGTATGAACACTAAGCATGACCTACTGTTAATCAAGTAACGCAAATAAAGTATTTCCAATGAAGTATTCTGGATGAAATATCTCGTATGAACTGGATGAGTTGGTTGAAACCAAATTCGTTAGTCGCAAGAACCTTATTGTTGACGCTGTTAGCCGTGGTAATAGCTCAGGGCATCGCAACGTCTATATGGTATAGCGAATCAAAACACAAAGAGCTAGAAGGGATTCGTTCTGCCTCGTCGAGCATGGCGAACATGTTTGCTTCAACGGTGACTTTTTTCCAATCTCTACCCGTTAAATATCGTCATATCGTGTTGGATCAAATCCGCAATATGGGCGGTACGCGTTTCTTTGTTTCTTTCAATAAAGAGGCTTTGATTGTCGAACCGATCCCCGATACCCGTTTAAAAACAGCCTCGATTGAAGCGATAGAAAGTGTTTTGAGTAGCAAACTCAATAAAGTGGCGTCAGTGCGGGTAGATTTTTCTCGACCTGAACACCTTCGCTTGCTTAAAAACGACATCTACTTAAGCGATCTACCGCGATCTTGGGCACATCATACTTTAACGTTAGAACCGCTGAATCCACCCATTCTGGTTGTACAAATCGAATTGACCAGTCACGAATGGGTATACATTGCGGCATTGTTGCCTGCTCCATATGTGAAACTCGACGATACGATTCTCGGTCGTGAGCAAGTAATTTTCTTAGTTTCCTCGACACTCATTCTATTGGTTTTGACTTATTTGATGATTCGTCGTCAAGTACGTCCTCTTAAAAAGTTAGCAAGAGCGGCTAATGAGATGAGCATGGATATTCAGCAGCCTCCGCTTAACGAAGAAGGGGCAACGGAACTGGTCACTGCCACCCGAGCATTTAATCGAATGCAGCAACGGATTCGTCGCTATGTGGCAGACCGAGAGCACCTTTTCTCTGCGATCTCCCATGACTTAAAGACACCAATCACACGTCTTAGATTGCGTGCAGAGTTGTTGGAGAGTGAAGTAAAGAAAGACAAATTCAATAAAGATCTCGATGAGCTCGAGATGATGGTTAAAGGTGCTTTGCAAGCGGTAAGAGACACCGATCTACACGAGAATAATGCCATTATTGACCTCAACGAAATGGTACTTTCTGTGATTGAATCTCATAACCAGTATCAGACAAAAGTTGAGTTTGAGCCGGTCGTCATTGAGCCACTGGTCGCGAAACCACTGGCGATTAAGCGTGTACTGACCAACTTAATTGACAACGCGGTTAAGTATGGTTCATCAGCTATCGTGGAAGTTAGTGGTGATGAGCTTTGGGTTGTCGTGACTATTCAAGACCGTGGGAATGGCATTCCTGAAGACAAGTTAGAGATGGTTTTTGAACCCTATTTTAGGCTAGCAACGGATGATCAAGGACATGGACTTGGCCTCGGGATCTGCCGAAACATCCTGCACGGACACGGTGGAGATCTCATTATTCGCAACTCCTGTCAAGGTGGCTTGGAAGTCAAAGTCTATATCCCAACAGGCCTAGAAGTGTAGTGTAACAACTCTGTTACATTGGGCTTACCTTTTGTTTCAATCTTACCAGTCAGAATAAGTAGACTCTTTAATGAACCGGACGTCGAGTCCGCTAAACATGGAAGATAATAATGAAAATCAATAAAACCCTACTTACTCTATCTCTTCTTGCTGCCTCAACATTTTCTCAAGCTGGTGAAGTGGAAGTGCTCCACTGGTGGACTGCCGGTGGCGAAGCGAAATCCGCTGCCGTACTGAAAGAGATGATTGAACAACAAGGCCATACTTGGAAAGATTTTGCTGTTGCTGGTGGCGGCGGTGAAAGTGCGATGACTGTTTTGAAAACACGAGCAGTATCGGGCAACCCTCCATCTGCCGCGCAGATTAAAGGTCATGATATTCAGGAGTGGGGTGGTTTAGGTTTTCTAACGTCTCTCGATGCGACTGCTAAACAAGAACAATGGGATGAACTACTACCAGAAGTAGTGACTAAAGTGATGAAGTGGGATGGTGAATATGTGGCAGTTCCTGTCAACGTTCACCGTGTTAACTGGCTTTGGGCTAACCCTGTTGTTTTAGAAAAATCAGGCGTGACGGTTCCAACGACATTAGATGAGTTCTTTGTTGCTGCAGACAAGATTAAAGCGGCTGGCTTCATTCCACTGGCTCACGGTGGTCAACCTTGGCAAGACGCGACAGTATTCGAAGCCGTGGCACTTGATGTACTAGGCAGTGAAGACTACAACAAAGCGTTCGTTGATCTTGATATGGACGTATTATCTGGCGACAAAATGGTGGAAGTGTTCACCAAGTTCAAAAAGATGCGTGATTACATCGACAGTAACTCTCCAGGTCGTGATTGGAACGTCGCAACTTCAATGGTTATCAACGGCGAAGCAGCGATGCAGATCATGGGTGACTGGGCGAAAGGTGAGTTTACTGCGGCAGGCAAAGTGCCGGGTAAAGATTACATCTGTGCACCAGCTCCAGGTACTGACGGCCAATTTACCTTCAACATCGATAGCTTTGCGTTCTTTGAGTTAAGTGACAAAGAGAACCAAAAAGCGCAGCAAGACCTAGCGAAAACCATTCTTACTAAAGACTTCCAAGAAGTCTTCAACCTTAACAAAGGTTCTATCCCTGTACGTCTAGATATGGATATGTCTAAGTTTGACCAATGTGCGTTGGACTCAATGGCAACCTTCAAAGCGAGTGCTGAATCTGGCGATCTTGTTCCGAGTATGGCTCACGGCCTAGCGACAACAAGCTACGCTCAAGGCGCTATCTATGACGTAGTGACCAACTTCTTCAATGAGAAAGATGCCGATCCGAAACAAGCGGCAGCTAAGTTAGCAAAAGCAGTGAAAGCGGCTATCTAATCTAACTTGATAAGTGACACACAACGCACGTGAGTGACGGGTTGTGTTGCTTTATCGAACCCCCAGGGTGGGTAGGCTCGTAGGGAGCCTATCTGCTCTTCACTCCCAATTCTAATATGCGTGATGCTGATGTGGTGCCGAAAGGTAAGCCATTGGCTCGATTGTGCAACAAGGATAAGTTATGGAGCATGTTTTGACTGAGTCGACTCCAAAATCCACAAGGAGCCAGCCTGCACCGAAACCGAGTTTTGCTGACAGGTTGCAACATTGGTTACCTAAAATTGTGCTGGCGCCAACTGCGTTAGTGACCGTGGTGTGTATCTACGGTTATATATTTTGGACGGCCGCATTGTCGTTCACCAACTCTCGATTTCTTCCGAGCTTCAACTTCGTTGGTTTAACCCAATATGAAAAGCTGATGGATAACGATCGTTGGATCACCTCGATCACCAACCTCGGTGTGTTTGGTTTTCTATTCATGGCGATTGCTATCTTGCTAGGTGTTGGTTTAGCGGTATTACTTGACCAGAACATCCGTCAAGAAGGCGCGATTCGCACTATCTATCTCTACCCAATGGCGTTGTCATTCATCGTGACAGGTACGGCTTGGAAATGGATTCTTAACCCGGGTCTTGGCATTGAAAAGCTGATGCAAGACTGGGGATTTACTGACTTCAAATTTGACTGGCTCGTTAATTCTGAAATGTCGGTTTACACCTTAGTGATTGCAGCACTTTGGCAGTCTTCTGGATTCGTGATGGCGATGTTCTTAGCAGGTCTGCGTGGCATCGATTCTTCAATCATCAAAGCGGCTCAAATCGATGGGGCAAGCTTACCCACTATCTATCTCAAAATCATTCTACCTTGCTTGCGCCCTGTGGTTTTCAGTGCGGTGATCATCACCTCACACATTGCAATTAAGAGCTTTGACCTTGTGACGGCAATGACGGCAGGCGGCCCGGGTTATTCATCGGATCTTCCTGCGCTATTTATGTACGCACACTCCTTTACTCGCGGACAAATTGGCCTTGGTGCTGCCAGTGCCATGATGATGCTTGCTGGTATCTTAGCGATTCTCGTGCCTTATCTTTACTCTGAACTTAGGGAGAAAAAGTCATGATGAATAACATCAATTTTGCTCGAATCTTTATTTATTCAGCACTGCTTTTCTTCTGCTTGGTGTATTTGATGCCATTGTTCGTAATGGCGCTGACGTCATTCAAAACTCTGCCTGATATCAAGGCGGGCAACCTGATGAGCTTGCCAAAAGAGTGGGTGTTCGACGCTTGGTATAAAGCGTGGGACACCGCTTGTACGGGCGTGAAATGTGAAGGCATCAAAGGTTACTTCTGGAACTCTTTCCAAATGGTGATTCCTGCGGTTGCGATTTCAACATTACTCGGTGCATTCAATGGTTATGTCGTGACGAAATGGCAATTTAGAGGTTCAAACCTGTTCTTTAGCTTGTTGTTGTTTGGCTGCTTTATTCCATTCCAAGTGGTGTTGCTTCCAATGGCAACCATGTTAGGAAAAATGGGTTTGGCGAACACAACTATCGGCTTGGTGATTGTGCACGTTATCTACGGCATGGCGTTTACTACTCTGTTTTTCCGTAACTTCTACATCTCGATTCCTGATGAATTGATCAAAGCGGCAAAACTGGATGGCGCAGGCTTCTTTACCATTTTCTTTAAGATCTTATTACCGATCTCTACACCTATCATCATGGTGACAGTGATCTGGCAGTTCACCGCAATCTGGAATGATTTCTTATTCGGGGTAGTGTACTCAGGCTCAGAGACACAGCCGATTACCGTGGCATTAAATAACCTAGTCAACACCAGCACTGGCGTTAAAGAATATAACGTCGATATGGCTGCCGCGATCATCGCCGCCTTGCCAACGCTGTTGGTGTACGTCTTCGCAGGAAAATATTTTGTTCGTGGCCTAACGGCAGGATCAGTAAAAGGATAATTACACATGGCAACATTAGATTTAAAACAGATCCGTAAAACCTATCGCAACGCGGACAACGAAACGTTAAAGGGCATCGACATTAGTATCGATTCGGGGGAATTTTTGATACTTGTCGGCCCTTCGGGGTGTGGGAAATCCACCTTGATGAACACCATCGCTGGGCTAGAGAATATTAGCTCGGGTGAGATTGTAATTGATGGCATAGACGTGGCGCAGGTTGAACCTAAAGATCGCGATATCGCGATGGTATTCCAGTCGTACGCCTTGTATCCAAACATGACGGTGCGTGGCAATATCGCTTTCGGTTTGAAGATTCGTAAGATGCCGCAGCAAGAGATTGATGCTGAAGTAAATCGAGTGGCAGAAATGCTGCAAATCGAACAGTTGCTTGATCGTAAACCGTCGCAACTTTCTGGTGGTCAGCGTCAACGTGTCGCGATGGGACGCGCTCTAGCTCGTCGTCCTAAGCTGTATCTGTTTGATGAGCCGCTTTCTAACTTGGATGCCAAGCTGCGTGTTGAGATGCGCCATCAGATTAAACGTCTGCACCAGAAGCTGAATACCACGATTGTTTATGTAACCCATGATCAAATCGAAGCGATGACTCTGGCGGATCGCATCGCAGTAATGAAAGACGGTGAACTGCAGCAGTTAGGCACACCGCAAGAGATTTATACCAAGCCAAACAATATGTTCGTAGCGGGCTTTATGGGCTCACCATCAATGAACTTCATTAAGACCATGGTGGATTTGGACGACGATCAGAATCCGATCATCAAAGTAACTGGCACGGCGGAGCAAGAACACCACATTCGATTGCCTCAGAGTATGCGTGACCAAGATGGCAAAGAGTTGGTGATTGGGTTGCGTCCAGAACACATCACTGAGCAAGAAGGTGATGATGTGTCGGCAACTACAAAGCTAGATCTGCAATTGGAAGTGTTGGAGCCAACAGGGCCAGATACTATTGCGATGGTTAAAGTGAATGACCAAGAAGTCGCGTGTCGTTTGTCACCAGAGTTTGAAGTGTCGGTTGGGCAAATGGCACCGCTTCATTTTGACTTATCAAAGGCGGTATTCTTCGATGCTCAAACCGAAGCGAGAATCGACTTCTAACTTCTAACTTCTAGTTATTGAGTTAGTTTAACAATCAAAGTTCATGTCTAAATCAAAGGCAGTATCACCAACTACTAATAAGTAACGTGATGCTGCCTTTTTCGTTGGCTATACTTGCGTTTTATCCCTTATAAAAACAGAGGGATAAACGATATATATGCTTCTACTGCAATAATATCGTGATTTAGTATCCCTTAGCTCTATAAAGCTGACGTAGAAACGCGTAGGATCACACTACTTTAGACCAGAAACTAGGCTGCACCTTGGTGCATAAACAGAAGAATACATGAAACTAACAGCAAAACCAGCGGCGAATAACGCTTTACTTATTTCTATTACGACACCGGATTTTAAAGGTGACGAAGCAAAAGAGTCTCTTGCCGAACTTGCTCGCTTAGTGACAACCCTAGGGTTTAAAGTCGTCGGTACGCAATCGCAACACCACAGTTCATCTCAAAGACAGAATGTGTTGGGTGCGGGTAAGCTTGCCGAAATTGCACATCTAACTGGTTACCAAGGCTCTATTGAAGAAGCTGAAGATGAAGACTTTCTTGATGAGTCGGGTTTGTTTGATTCTGAAATCGATGAGCTAGATTTTGATGATCTTCCAACGGGCAACTTCCAATACGGTGCCGCTGATGTTGTGGTATTTGACTGTGATTTAAGTCCATCTCAAATGCGTACTGTTGAGGCGAGTTTGGGTGTGGAAGTATTTGACCGCACTGGCATCATCATCGAAATCTTCAGCCGTCACGCTCGTACTCGTACTGCTCGTCTGCAAGTTGATATCGCTCGTCTAAACTACTTAGTGCCACGACTTCGTGAAACGGCTGAGGGTGATAAAGAGCGTCAAATGGGTCAGGGCGCCGGTGAAACTTCACTTGAGCTAGACCGTCGTAACGTACGTGACCAAATTGCTGCGCTTAAGCGTGAGCTAGTAAGCGTACAAGATGAAATGAAGACTCGACGCACAAGGCGCGCGGAGCTTTTCACTGTTGCTTTAGTTGGCTACACCAATGCCGGTAAATCTTCGATGATGCGTGCAATGACCGCAACCGAAGTGGTGGGTGAAGATAAACTGTTCGCAACGCTAGACACTACGGTTCGTGCGCTTCAGCCAATCACTCAACCGCGTATCCTTGTTTCAGATACCGTTGGTTTCATCAAGAAATTGCCACACGATTTGGTTGCTTCGTTCCACTCAACGCTAGCAGAAGCGCACGATGCTTCATTGCTACTTTATGTCGTTGATGCTTCTGACGTTTCATTCCGCGCACAACTTGATGTGGTACACGACGTATTAGCACAAGTGGGTGTAGAAGGCAGCGAAAAACTATTAGTGCTGAATAAGTGCGATAGATTGACTGAAGAGCAGCAATTAGAGCTGATCGAAGAATTCCCAGATGCGATGTTAACGTCGACTCGTGATCCTCTGGATATCACGAAACTGCACAAGTACATCGTTGGTGTTGCTGAAGAAGGCATGATCGAAGAAGAGATCACGATTCCTTATTCAGGACAAGGCATCATCGGTGAGATTCGCTCAAACATGAGTGTGGTTAAAGAAGAGTACGATTACGAGTGTATTAAATTGACCGTTCGCTCTAGTGAAATAGACTTAGCGCGACTGAAAAAGCGTATGCAGAATTCTTAATCTTTTATAGCGTTTAGACACAAGTTAAAATACCAAAAAAGAGAGCCTAGGCTCTCTTTTTTATTGAATCGTGATAAGCACCGCTTGAGCTCTGCTTATCGGTCTTCTTCTGGAAGTTTGACGTTCAGCTCTAATACTGAGATGTCGTCATCTTTGTGTTCGAAAGTCAGATCAACCATTGATGGATCGACGTCAACGTACTTCGCAATACACTTCAAGATGTCTTCTTTTAGTTGCGGCAGATAAGACGGCGCTGGGTCGTCATGGCTGCGTCGCTCGGCAACAATGATCTGCAAACGCTCTTTAGCTAGGTTTGCGGTTGTCTTTTTTTGTGGTCTAAAAAACTCTAGTAATGACATTGCGAATTAGCCCCCGAACAGTCTTTTGAAGATGCCTTTCTTCTGTTCCGTTAAGAAACGGAAGTCCACTTGGCTACCCAGTAGTCGTTCTACAGTATCATTGTAAGCCATACCAGCATCGGTTGCTTCGTCAAAAATAACTGGAACACCCTTGTTCGACGCGTTCAGTACTGCTTGGCTCTCTGGGATGACACCCAGTAGAGAGATGTGAAGAATCTCTTCAACGTCTTCAACACTTAGCATCTCACCTTGAGTTACACGTGCTGGGTTGTAGCGAGTCAGTAAAAGGTGCGTTTTCACTGGTTCTAAGCCATCTTCTGAGCGACGAGATTTAGAATCAAGAATACCGAGAATACGATCTGAGTCGCGTACAGAAGAAACTTCTGGGTTAGTCGTAACAATCGCTTCATCAGCAAAGTAAAGCGCCATCAGAGCGCCTTGCTCGATACCTGCAGGAGAATCACAGATGATGAAATCAAAGCCCATTTCATCTAGTTCATCAAATACACGACGAACACCATCTTTTGTTAGTGCATCTTTATCACGAGTTTGAGAAGCCGGAAGAATGAATAGATTCTCTGTGCGCTTGTCTTTGATCATCGCTTGGTTCAGTGTCGCTTCGCCATTGATAACGTTAACGAAGTCGTACACAACACGACGCTCACAACCCATGATTAAATCTAGGTTACGCAGACCGATATCAAAGTCGATAACTGCGGTTTTCTTCCCTTTTAAAGCTAAGCCTGAGGCAATAGCTGCACTGGAGGTCGTTTTGCCTACCCCGCCTTTACCTGACGTTACAACGATAATGCGTGCCATTTTGTTTTCCTTTTTATTTCTCTTATATTGCGAGGACATCAACGTGTAATACATCGTTTGCCATACTGAACATGGTTTTCTTCTGCCAGTACTCGCTTTCAATTTGATCGCTGAGCCAGTAATTTCCAGCAATGGAGACCAGCTCGGCTTGTAAATCATTACAAATTATTTTTGCTTCAGTTTGACCACTCGCGCCTGCAATCGCACGACCGCGTAAAGTACCATGGATATGGATGCTGCCATCGGCTATGACTTCTGCGCCAGCACTCACATGGCTGAGGATCAATAGATCGCCATCTTTTGCATACACTTGCTGACCAGAACGAATAGGCGTTCTCACCACTTTTATCGGAGCCATCTTCGCTGGAGCTTGAGAAGGTGATTTACTGGCTGTCATCACTGCAAAACCAGCTTCTTTCGCTAGGTTCTGCATACGTTTATCCGAACAACCAGCCACACCTACTGGGATCATGCCCGCTTGAGATATACCCTCTTTCAGTTGCACAAAATCGATATCACCCGCGACTTTGCTAATATTGATAACAACAGGCGCAGCAGCGAAAAAAGTGGGAGCTTGGTTTACTTTTTCTTGAAGAAAAGACACCGCATTTTCGACTTGATCATCGGATAAGTGCAAAACAGATAGCGTAAAACTGCTACCTTTTAGATCTGGATTACTAGACATCGAAAACTACAGGACCTCAATAGCGGATTGGTACAATTTCTTTATCAATAAAATAAAGGGCGTTGCCTGAAACTTGGTTTATCATGTTATATTCCCAAACCAAGCACAGCAAGTAATCTTGTTGTCAAATGAACGTTTTGTTCCCAATATTTCCCTTAACATAAACTATTGATCTCGTAAGTGAGAGTTTTGTAGTCATAAACAATAAAAAGGTTTGTCATGCTGTGTTCTATATATAAAAGTTCAAAGAAAGAAGGAACATACCTTTATATCCCTAAGAAGGATGATTTCTCACAAGTTCCTGACGCATTGATGCAAATGTTTGGTAAACCTAGTTTTGTAATGGTAATTAAAATGGATGGCCGTAAACTGGCGCAAGTGAACATCGATAAAGTGAGAGAATCACTGAACACCGATGGTTTCTTTTTGCAGGTTCCGCCACCACCGGTTAATGAACTTGAACTTCATAAAGAGCGTAAAGCTCAGCAAAACGTTCAAGACGAAGAGTGATAGCTACCTTAATTCAGGGAGGAGTGATCGTTGAGTAAATTTTCGAAAACCATATTGGCTGTGTCGGCATTACTATTGGGTAATAGCCTGACGATTGGTTCAGTTCAGGCTGAAGAGCTGAGCTTTGAGCAATATGTAGAGAAACTAAAGCAGCAAGGCCGTGCAGAAGGCATCTCTGAAACGATCATTGATCAGGCCTTTGATGGTGTGACGTTTAAGCCAAGAGCGGTGAAAGCCGATAAGAATCAACCTGAGAAAAAACTGACTCTGGATGGATACATTCCACGCGCGGTTCCAGATTGGAAAGTGAAGCAGGCGAGATCGCTTTATAAGAAGCATTATTCAGCGTTGAAGCGCATTGGTGATGAATATGGTGTTCAACCAAGATTCATTGTCGCGCTATGGGGTGTTGAGAGTAACTTTGGTAAGTTCACGGGTAACTACAGTGTTATTGATGCTCTCACGACTATGGCCTATGAAGGACGTAGAGAAGCCTTCTTCCGTAGCGAAGCGATGGCGGCGTTGAAGATTCTTGATCAAGGCCATATTGCACCACAAGAGATGAAAGGCTCTTGGGCTGGTGCGATGGGACAACCTCAGTTTATGCCAAGCTCATTCTTAGCTTATGCCGCTGACGGTAACGGCGATGGCAAGAAAGATATTTGGGGTACTGAAGAAGATGTATTTGCTTCAGCGGCGAATTATCTCAGCCAATCGGGTTGGGATGACAAATATACTTGGGGCCGTCAGGTTCACGTACCGTCGACTGTGTCTATTGAAATGCAAGGCCGAGGCGAAGACAAAGCGAAATACTTAAAAGAGTGGTCTGAACTCGGTATTAAGCGCTTTGACGATCGCCCACTACCAACGCTTGATGAAGATATTAAAGCTTGGCTAATTATGCCAGACGATGAAACTGGCCGTTCTTACCTCATTTACAACAACTACAATGTGTTAATGAAGTGGAATCGTTCTTACTACTTTGCGTTGGCAGTTAGCCACCTAGCAGACAGAATTAAGTTTGATTAATGGCCTTAATTTGGTTAACAGATTTAGGTCGCTTTGAATAGCATTTGGCCTACCATAGGCAGAACGAACTAAAGGACTCTTCGGAGTCCTTTTTCTTTTATATTTCAGAGATTTTTAAAGGTGGCCTTGTGCTAACAGATAGAGCCGCACAGATGGTGATATTCCATGCGTTAATCAAGCATGAAGGCTTTACCAGTGCAGCAAAAAGTTTGAATGTGTCGGTGTCTCACATCAGTAAGCAAGTTGCTTTGCTCGAGGATTCGATAGGTATCAAGCTGGTTCAAAGAACCACACGCAGCCTGACACTAACTGAAGCAGGGGAAGTGTTCTATCAGCATTGTGAGCAGCTGTTCAATACGGTGAAAGCGGCTCAAATGGATATGGATAGCCAGCGTGACGACATTTCTGGAATATTCCGCATAGGCTTGTCTCAGTCATTTGGCACACTGCATATCATTCCAGCGATTGATCAGCTCAGACAGCTCTATCCGCAGCTGAGAATTGAAGTGCATTTGTTCGATTACAAAGTGGATATGATTGAGGAGCGCTTGGATCTTTGGATCACCAATAATGAAGACCTGCCAGAAGGTTATATTGCGCAGCGTTTAGCCGACAGCCAATTTGTGGTAGCCGCATCACCGGATTATCTGATTAAAGCTGGTACTCCTCATGTGCCATCTGATCTGATTGACCATAACTGTCTTATTTATCGCAGCCGTGAACGAGACTACACGTCATGGGCGTTTGATAACGGGCAAGAAAACCTCAGTGTCAAAGTGGCGGGCGATTACTCGGTGGATTTGGCTGAGGCGGTACGAGACGCAGCTGTATCTGGGTGGGGTGTTGCTTATTTGGCGACTTATTTAGTCAAAGAGGAGTTTAGAACAGGCAAGTTAATCCAAGTATTACCAGAATGGAGAGCCAGTCAGTTGATGCCATTCTATGCCGTCTATCCGAGTCGAAAGAACATGCCAAAGAAGCTTTCAGCAGTGATTGAGTTCATCAAACAGCATGTTGGTTCGCCGACGTATTGGGACAAAAACCTCAAAACTTGCGTTGAGCTGCATCGTTAATTGTTTCCTAATTCATAAATATAATTTCCATATGGAAAAAGTATGCTTTTTGAACAAGTTAATCCATTAAAATTCAACGCTTTAATCTAACCTTGGGCAAGTTTCTGATAATCCCAACATCACATTAACAACCGCACCTTGCCGCAAACGATTTCCTCTATACAATGCGTCGCCTTTCCTACCTACAACTTTTAGGTTGACGCATATGGCTTCCCTACTTGGAATTATCACTATTTTAGTAGCCGCTTGGTTACTATCTACGGACAGAAAAAATATCCCGCTAAGAACTGTCTCTTTGGCTTTCTTACTGCAAATCTCATTCGCGCTATTGGTTCTTTATGTGCCAATGGGTAAAGAAGCGCTGAATGCAGCTACTGGTGCGGTGTCTAGCTTGATCAACTACGGTCAAGAGGGGATTAACTTCCTATTCGGTGGCCTAACGAATAACGGATTTGTTTTCGCTATTAACGTTCTCGGCATCATTATCTTTTTCTCTGCATTGATTTCAGGTTTGTATCACATCGGCTTTATGCCAAAGGTGATCAACATAATCGGCGGTGCTTTGCAGAAGTTTCTAGGCACAGGTCGTGCGGAGTCACTATCTGCAACGGCAAACATTTTTGTTGGCATGATCGAAGCGCCATTGGTGGTTAAGCCTTACCTAAAACATATGACGGACTCACAACTGTTTGCTGTGATGGTATGTGGTTTGGCTTCTGTTGCTGGCGGCACGCTAGTGGGTTATGCATCGCTGGGTGTTGACCTAAACTATCTGATCGCTGCGGCATTCATGTCGGCACCAGCCGGTCTATTGATGGCTAAAATCTTAGTACCAGGCAGCCCAGAGGATGTTCAAGAAAATATTGAGTCTGGTGTAGAGATTCCACGAGCAACAAACGTAGTTGAGGCAATGGCAGATGGGGCTATGTCTGGACTTCGTATTGCCGTTGCGGTGGGTGCGACACTTCTAGCCTTTATCAGTGTGATTGCGATGCTGAATGGCTTGTTAGGTATTGTTGGTGGCTGGTTTGGCGTAAACCTAAGCTTCGAACTTATCCTAGGTTATGTGTTCGCACCCGTTGCATGGCTGATCGGTGTACCGTGGTCTGAAGCTGTGGTTGCAGGTTCGCTGATCGGTAATAAGATTGTTGTGAACGAATTTGTGGCTTTCATCCAGTTAATGGACGTAAAAGATGCACTGAGTGAGCACTCAAAAGCGATCGTTACTTTTGCACTATGTGGTTTTGCTAACATCTCTACCATGGCGATTCTGATTGGCGGTTTGGGTAGCTTAGTTCCAGAGCGTCGCTCTTTCATCTCACAATATGGCTTCAAAGCGATTTGTGCGGGTGTGCTTGCCAACTTAATGAGCGCTGCGATCGCTGGCGTGGTGCTTTCTCTGTAGCTAGATGATAAGTACAGAGTGGATGAGTCAGTCACTTTATTTCCCCTATAGTAAAGTGACTGATTAATCACACTAATATTCGGTTAGCACGAAAAAGAGAGCCTATAGTTTAATGACATAGGCTTTCTTGTTTCAGCAAATAGGTTTGTATCACAAGGTGTGGTGCAAACCTTTTAGGGGCACAAATGGATTTGTCGATTACTTCTTCTTTGGCATTAATTGGACTGCTGTCTTTAACGTGTCAATTGTTAGGCTGGCGCTTACGTCTTCCTGCTATTCTTCCTCTTCTTATTGTCGGCCTACTTTTAGGTCCCGGTCTTAACATCCTTAATCCCGATGCCATTTTTGGTGACGTGCTATTTCCGCTGATTTCATTAGGGGTCGCTATTATTCTGTTTGAAGGTGCATTGACCCTGAATTTCAAAGAAATCAGAGGCCATGGTCGCATGGTGACGCACCTCGTGAGTTTCGGCATGCTGATTACTTGGGCGTGCATCGTGGTGGGTGCTTATTACTTTGTGGACTTCAGTTGGCCATTAGCCGCGCTGTTTGCTGCCTTAGTGGTGGTGACGGGTCCAACCGTTATTGTTCCCATGCTGCGCAGCATTCAGCCCAAATCTTCGTTAGGCAGCATCTTGCGCTGGGAAGGGATAGTGATTGATCCGATTGGAGCTCTGTTTGCCGTTCTCGTTTACGAATACATTGTTTCTTCAGCCGATCCTACCAGCCATGTACTGTCGGCTTTGGGGCTGACTCTAGCCATCGGTTTAGGCTTAGGGTTCATCGGTGGCTATTTGATTGCCAAGATGCTGAAAGGGCATTGGGTTCCGCATTATTTGCGTAACGTGGCAGTCCTAACGTTGATGTTGGCGGCGTTCTCTTTTTCTAATGATCTGAGTGAAGAGTCTGGCCTATTAACCGTGACCATCATGGGCATCTGGCTCGCCAACGTGAAAGGCTTGGATCTTGAAGACATTATTGAGTTCAAAGAGACCTTAACCGTGTTACTCATTTCTGCGTTGTTTATTCTGTTAGCTAGCAGGCTTGATTCAGGGACTTTTCTCTCAATAGGTTGGGGCGGAATTGGCTTATTAGCGGTCGTCATGCTGGTGGCTCGTCCTCTGAGTGTGTGGATCAGCGGGATCGGCACGGATCTTACCTCAGCAGATAAATGGTTTTTGAGCTGGATGGCGCCTCGCGGGATCGTTGCTGCTGCAGTTTCTTCTCTGTTTGCTATCAAACTTCAAGAGAAGCAATTGATTGAAGGGGCTGATTTACTGGTTCCCATGGTGTTCTTGGTCATCATAGGCACGGTTGTGATTCAGAGCCTAACCGCAAGTTGGTGGGCGAGAAGGTTGGGTGTGACTCAAGAGAAGGCACAAGGGGTTATCTTCTTTGGTGCGACTCATTTTTCACGCCAGTTTGCCAAAGTGCTGGCGACACACAACATCAACAGTGTGCTTGCTGATACAAACTGGGAGAGCATTCGCTTAGCGCGCATGGATAATCTGAATGTTTATTTTGGTAACCCAGCCTCAAATCACGCGGAAAATAATCTAGAATTGGATGGGATAGGGCGCGCCATGATCGTCTCGCCTTATCGTCAAACCAACCCATTAGTCAGTATGCATTATCAAGATGAGTTTGGTGAAAACAAGGTGTTTGAGCTTGAATCGACAGAAACTAAACACGAAAGGCATTCAGTGAGTCGAGATGGCAACAGAAGTCTGTTTTCGGAAGGAATTACCTATTCCAAGCTAAACTCCTTGATGGCTCAAGGCTGCCAAATTAAGAGTACAGGTTTGACCGAAGCGTTTGACCTTAATGAGTTTAACGCGTTGTATCCTAAAGCAATTCCACTTGGTGTGATTACTGGCGGTGATTTCCGTTTAGTGACACAAGGTTCTGATTTGGAAAAACTCATATCAACGGAGTGTGCGATCATTAGTTTATTGCCGCCTTCGGATCCAACGGAAAGAACTGATGCTCCAGATAAGTAGTGAGTGCTCTGTATTTAAAGCGAGTCACTTTGTATCAAAAACGAATAGCTCAGTATCAAAAAAGCCGCAACGTTTTAACGCTGCGGCTTTTTAATTCTGTTTGTGCTGTCGTTCGCAGATTATTTAGAGTGGAATTGCTCACAAGCGATCATGGTATTCTCGATTAGGCTTGCTACTGTCATTGGACCAACACCACCCGGAACTGGTGTGATGAAGCTTGCGCTCTCTTTCGCGACATCGTATTCAACGTCGCCAACGAGTTTGCCAGATTCCAAACGGTTGATGCCTACATCGACCACAACAGCCCCTTTCTTAATCCAAGCACCAGGAATGAAGTTAGGCTTACCAACTGCTACAACAACAACATCTGCTTGACGTACATGACCCTCAAGGTCTTTGGTGAAGCGGTGACATGTTGTCGTCGTACAACCGGCTAGAAGAAGCTCTAACGTCATTGGGCGGCCTACGATGTTTGATGCGCCAACCACAACCGCGTGTTTGCCACGTAAGTCGATGTTATAACGGTCAAGCAGCGTAATGATGCCTTTAGGCGTACAAGAGCGAAGCTTAGGCATACGCTGAGCCAAACGACCTACGTTGTATGGGTGGAAGCCATCAACGTCTTTTTCCGGCGTGATGCGCTCAAGAACTTGAGTGCTATCAATACCAGCTGGTAGGGGAAGTTGAACAAGAATACCGTCAATCTCCGGGTCTTCGTTCAGTTGGTCTACCAGTGTTAATAATTCGTCTTCTGTAGCAGTGGCTGGCAAGTCGTAAGATTTAGATACGAAGCCAACTTCTTCACATGCTTTACGTTTACTTCCTACGTAAACCTGAGAAGCTGGGTCTTCACCCACTAAAACAACCGCTAGGCCCGGAGCGCGTAATCCAGCTTGAGTGCGAGCTTTTACACGAGCCGCAACTTCAGAGCGAACCGTTTGAGAAATTAGCTTTCCATCAATATTTTGAGCAGTCATGAATTTCCTTAGTATTGATATTCAAGTTAGTGGCTGATGTTTTTGGCGCATTATTCCAGAAAATCTTTTTGATTACCATTAAGCAAACGTTTGCTTTGTTCTATTTTCCAACACTTATAATCCTATTGCACTTTTTTTACTCACTTGGATCAGAATGTTACATAAAGCCGTTGCTTTACTGATTCGAATTCGTATAATCCTTCCCTGTAGCGCGCCCTTAGCTCAGCTGGATAGAGCACCTCCCTTCTAAGGAGGTGGTCGAAGGTTCGAATCCTTCAGGGCGTACCACTATTTAAAGAAACCCGATAACTCTCTGAGTTGTCGGGTTTTTTGCATTTCAGAACGACTTAATCTATCAAAACCATTTTTTGTATTTCGATGCCTCTGTCTTTTGTCTTTTGCTAAACGGCCACTAGCTGTGGGGTATATCTAAGACCTAACATACTGCACCCATCTTCCAAATAACTGTCGGTGACAACGTTGAATCCGAATTTACCATAGTAGTCTTTGAGATGTGCTTGTGCCGAAATAAAAATTGAACAGTCAGGGTACGCCTCGCGGGTTGCATCAAAGCTTGCTTGCATCAGCTGATTACCAATCTGTTTACCTCGATAATCCTTTGCTACGATCACTCGCCCGATACAAACATCATCTGCATCAGAATCGAGCAAAGGGAGAACATCTACGGGGTATCCAAGCTTCTGAGCCATAATTCGACTGTAAGCTACTAGTTGCCCGTTCTCATAACCCATGACGTGATAGGTTTCTGGATGGCTATCTTTGCCGTCTAGATCACTATAGGGTGTGTTCATATCGACGATAAAAATATCGACTCTTTGCTGTAAGAAATCATAGAGCTCTTGAACAGACAGCTCCGAAAATTTTTTAACTCTCCACTCGATCATCACTTTTCTCCTTATTATTTTGGGCTACAACATAGATAGTATTCAAACCGAGTTCATTAACCTTTGTTAACTGGCCATGAAACTATTCAAAATCACCACTTTAAAGCACCACTCATTTCCCCTCGTTATTCATTTCATTCGGCTCATGTAATAGAAAGTTAAAATTGTTGGTTTTTTGGGGTTTACATCATTTGGTAATAAAGCCAATATGAATTCACGAAGAATAGACAAGTAAAGCTGTTAGCCCGTAGGTTTAGGAATCAAACCTTCTGCTCAATGGCTGATTTAGAGGAAGTAATGGCAGGAAACAGTATCGGACAACATTTCCGCGTGACTACGTTCGGAGAAAGTCACGGTATCGCACTAGGATGTATCGTAGATGGGTGCCCACCAGGATTAGAAATTACCGAAGCAGACCTTCAAAGAGATTTGGATCGTCGTCGCCCAGGTACTTCTCGTTATACAACGGCTCGCCGTGAAGCGGATGAAGTAAAGATTTTATCCGGTGTATTTGAAGGCCAGACTACGGGTACTTCTATTGGTCTATTGATTGAAAATACAGACCAACGCTCTAAAGACTATTCCGAAATTAAAGACAAGTTCCGCCCTGGCCACGCTGACTATACGTACCATCAAAAGTACGGTGTGCGTGATTACCGTGGTGGTGGTCGTTCTTCAGCTCGTGAAACTGCAATGCGTGTAGCGGCAGGTGCAATTGCGAAGAAATACCTAAAACAAGAATTTGGTGTTGAGATCCAAGCTTACCTCTCTCAAATGGGTGATATCTCAATTGATAAAGTGGATTGGAACGAGATTGAAAACAACGCTTTCTTCTGCCCAGATGCCGACAAAGTACCGGAATTTGACCAACTGATTCGTGACTTGCTAAAAGAAGGCAACTCGATCGGTGCGAAGATTCAAGTGGTTGCGACTAAAGTGCCTGTAGGCCTTGGTGAGCCAATCTTCGATCGTCTAGATGCAGACATCGCACACGCTCTAATGAGCATCAATGCGGTGAAAGGTGTTGAGATTGGTGATGGCTTTGATGTGGTTAATCAACGCGGTAGTGAACACCGTGATCCATTAACTCCAGAAGGTTTCAGCAGCAACCATGCTGGCGGTATCTTAGGTGGTATTTCTACTGGCCAAGATATTGTGGCAAGCATTGCGCTTAAACCAACATCAAGCATTACCGTTCCTGGTGACACGATCACTAAAGACGGTGAAGCAACGCAGCTAATCACTAAAGGTCGTCATGATCCATGTGTGGGTATCCGTGCTGTGCCGATCGCAGAAGCTATGTTAGCGATTGTATTGCTTGATCACTTGCTACGTCACCGTGGTCAAAACTTTGGTGTGACAACTGAAACGCCAAAAATCTAGTTCTGCTTCGTTTTATTCAGAACAGATTTGAAGCTGATTTGATAGAAACAAAAAAAGGGTTGCTTCGTAATGAAGCAACCCTTTTTATATTGTGCGTAATTGAGAATATATTACCTAATGTACCGAGCTTTCCGGATCAAGCTGGAACGAAGGTAAACGCCACTTGAATCGCACGGCCGCCATGCGCAGCAAGTAACCAACCACAAGCGTAACAATCGTCGCGGTTACGTCGTTGATGCCAAGCTCAAGCAAACCTAGGTATAAACCTGAAGCGACAAGTGCGACAGATGCATACAGCTCTTCATGCAGAACCAATGGCGTTTGACGGCAGATAAGATCGCGCAACAGCCCACCGAACACGCCAGTTACCAAGGCAGACACCATACAGATCATTGGGTGAAGACCCATGGTCATCGCTACCTTAGTACCAATGATACTGAACACGATAAGCCCTAGTGCATCTAAACGAATGAACAAGCCTTTGAGCTTGATTACCCATTTAGCCAGTCCGGTTGTAATAACACCTGCGATACAGGTGATCGCTAGATATTGCGGGTTTTCAACCCAACCTAAAGGGTAATGGCCGAGTAAGATATCGCGTACTGTGCCGCCGCCAATAGCCGTTGCACTCGCAACCAACATTACACCAAACCAATCCATTTTTTGTTTGCCAGCACTGAGAGCGCCGGTCATGGCTTCTGCCGTGATGCCAATGATATACAAAACACTTAGTAGCATTGCTGTAGCTCTATAATATAGGTCTATAAATTGGAGTCTTATAGGCCTTAGGGATATAAAAATGAAGCGCGAGTGTAGTAGTAAAAACGCTGATTGACGAATGAATATTTGTACCGTGAATGGGCATTTCAGATTAGCTAAACTAATCATTCACCTCAAAGTAGTGTAATCTGGGATCTGCAATCGATTGTCACGGTAAAGTATCGGGGTCAACCCAATGCCATTGCTTGTGATAGGGCTTTACCGAGCGCTTAAAAAAACGCAAAATGCCCCAGTTCTTTTTACTTAAATTTTATTTTATGACGCACCAATACTCAGACATCATCGATATTTTCAATCAAACCTTTTTCGAGAGCTACAATACCAAGCTCGAACTGGGTGCAGACGAGCCTATTTACCTGCCAGCCGACGAACAGATTTCTCATCACCGTATCGTATTTGCTCGCGGCTTTTACGCATCTGCCCTTCACGAAATAGCACACTGGTGTGTCGCTGGACCTGAACGTCGTTTGTTGGAAGATTTTGGCTATTGGTATGAGCCTGATGGTCGAACTGAGGTGGTTCAAGCTGAGTTTGAAAAAGTAGAAATTCGCCCACAAGCGTATGAATGGATCATTGCGATGAGTGCGGGCTTTCCTTTTAATGTCAGCTGTGACAATCTACACGGTGATTTTGAGCCAGATCGTTTGGCCTTTATGAATAAAGTACACAGTGAAGTCATGGGTATCTTTGAAGCTGGTCTTCCGCCTCGCGTGAAAATGCTCTCTGAAGCATTACGCAGCTTCTATGATGTTGCGCCTTTATGTACTAGCCAATTTATTGTGAAATAAGAGAATATTATGATTATCGAATTTGAAGAAAAACTACTTGAAGTAATTGATGCTCGCATTGAAAACGCATCAGACGATGAACTGTTTGCTGGTGGTTACTTACGTGGTCATATTTCTCTTTCAGTGGCTTCATGTGAAGAAGAAGGCATTGAAGATGTGGCTGAAGTAAAAGCTCGTATTGAACAGAGCCTAGACGACGCTCGCTCTGAACTAACGCCAGCAGACCGCACTATCGTTAATGACCTTTGGGTTGAGCTACAAAACCAAGCTTAATCTCGATGTATTAATACTATCCGCTCAGTCCCTTCCTTTCCATTTTACTGAGCGAACCGGTTTATTTGAGACTCGTTCGAAATTTTTGAATGAGTCCGTTCATTTCTTGTGATGGTTACATTTTCTTACTACGTTATTCTAATCCCACTTAACGGAATTACAGAAAAGGTCACATCATGAAAGTTATCGCATTTGGCGCAAGCACAAGTTCTACCTCAATCAACAAAACACTAGCAACTTACGCAGCAAACTTGATTGAAGGTGCTGAAGTTAAAGTCCTAGACATCAACGATTACAATGTTCCTATGTTCAGTGAAGACACTGAAAAAGAGATCGGCCAAGCTGAAGGCGCTCAAGCATTCTTGCGCGACCTAGCTGAAGCTGATGCGTTTGTTATCTCGTTCGCAGAACACAATGGTCACTACCCAGCAGCGTATAAAAACCTATTTGATTGGGCGACACGCATTGAGCGTTCAGTATTTGGCGAGAAGCCGGCGGTTTACCTAGCGACTTCACCGGGCCCTGGCGGCGCACAAACGGTACTGGGCGCAGCGACAGGTTCTGCACCTTACTTTGGTGGTAACGTGCAAGCGTCAGTTTCAGTACCAAGCTTCTACGATAACTTTGATTTTGAATCTGGTTCTATCAGCAACGAAGAGATCGCTCTACAGATTAAAGACGCGATTGCTAAGCTGTAAATACTGCTTCGTTTAGAGCATCAGTTTAGAGCAACACGAATAACAAAAAGCCCGAGCGACATAATGAACTGACCCCCAATAGTTGGACACCAATTATTGGGGGTCTTTTTATGTCCAAATATAGCCACGAGCTAAAATGTATCGTTGCTAAACGATGCTTAGATGGTGCGTCATCTCGCTATTTAGCAAAACAATATTCAATTTCTTCGAGACAGATTCGGTACTGGGCTCAAGTCTTTGCCATCCATGGTACTGACTCATTTTTACCAACTAACCATGCAACTACTGCTCAGACAAAACGAAAAGCATTGAATTTAATGTGGACGAATGATTGGTCTCTCACGCACACTAGCGCAGTATTAAACCTCTCATCCCCTGGGATACTCTCAGTCTGGCTCAAAAGATTTAATGAGCTCGGTATCAAAGGGCTCAAAATGCACCAGAAAGGAAGACCCCCAATGAAACAGCGACCTCAACGTACCACTAAGCCTGATGATGAAATGACGCTTGAGGAGCTAAAAGAGGAGTTGGTCTACTTACGAACCGAGAATGCCGTTCTAAAAAAGTTGGAAGAGTTGGAGCAGGAAAAAAACCGTCGAACAAAGAAAAAGCGGTCATAGCTCTAACTCTTAAAGGCAAGTACCCGTTGAAGCACCTACTGCACACTCTACAGCTGGCAAAAAGTGTCTTTTATTATCAGGCTCAAACGAGCAAGCGCCCAAATAGCTACGAACGTGAGCTGCAGTTGATAAAGTCAATTTATCATGAACATAAGGGGCGGTACGGCTACCGCCGTATTCACTTGGAACTAAAAAATCAGGTTCATCGCGGCTTTCCGGGGAAAGCCGCTTTTATCTTCAAGAAGAAGTAGTC
>NZ_JBGONH010000037.1:0-50904 GCF_041439075.1 Vibrio sp. FF145 | reverse complement strand
AGATTGATAGGTTTAAATTGTTAAAGAGCTTCACTTGTTGAGCGTTCCTTTTAAGTAAGGAGCCTCTCAAAGTGGACGGCCATTCTAGCGAATTAACATTCAGTGTCAAACACTTTTTGAAAATTAATTTTTGTCGCTTTCCGTCTGACTGATTCTTGCTGAAGCCTTGTGGCGCCTGCCGTCTCAGTGGTGTCGCATTATAGGGAACCCTCTCAGCTTAGCAACTACTTTTTCATGAAAAATGAATAAACAAAGCTTAAGTGCTTAATAGTTCACCTAAACGGAAAAAAGAGAGCATTTCTGCTCTCTTTTTGCTCTAAATCTGAAAGAAATCTTAGATAAACGCGTAAGCATCTGCGTACATATGGTCACGCTTTGCTTCTTTATTCTGAGTAAACAAGTCTCTTGCAGCACCTGCCATTTCGAAACGGCCCGCAATGTAGATATCAAAATCAGCTAATGATTCGAAACTTTGCGTGATTGCTTCAAGTACGTTACCCGTTTGACCGTGCCAAACTTCAGGTGCTTCTTCTACTACTGGTACAAAATGCACATTGCTGTGTTTTGCTGCAATGTCGACAAGCTCTTCTTTCGCGTACAGCTGGCACTCATCTTTTGCGCCCCAGTATAGATGAATCTCTTTTTTACTGTTCTGCGCGATGCAGTGATCGAGAATAGAGCGCACGTAGCTGAAGCCAGTACCACCAGCAATTAGTAACAGAGGACGATCGCTTTCTTCTTTAACCCACGCATCACCGTGCGGAGCATCAATAGCTATGTCGCCATCTTCCGCTTGCGCTTTCTTCATTGCCTCAACAACTTCTGAAGCGTAAGCATTGTGCTCAGCTGCACCAATGTGTAACTCAAGCTCGCCTTCATGACGACAAGGGCTGCTTGCAATCGAAAATGGACGCTTGTCTTTTTCACCCATTTCAACCATCAAGTATTGGCCCGCTTTAAAAGCTACCGGTATTTCTGGGTGAAGTAGGATTTGGTAAGTGTTACAAGCCAAAGGCTCGATAGATTTCACTTTACATTTAATAGTCATGTTCTTCCTCTCACTAACCCTTAATCGGCAAAGGTTAGAACTAAATTACTTTCTGCAAATGCTTGGCAAGCAAAAATCCAACCTTGTAACTGCTCTTTCTCTGTGAGCATGGGTTCAAGGTGGTAACTCACTTTGCCTTCTAATTTTTTGCACATACACATAGCGCATGCACCAACTTGGCAGCGGTTTGGAAAATTGATATTGCTGTTGAGCGCAGCATCCAAAACCGTTTGCCCTTTTTCTACGGTAAAACTGATATTTTCTGGGTATAAGATTACTTGGAAGCTCATGAGATTCCTAGTTGTTCCCAAATGCTATCAATCTTTTTAACGACGTCTGGGTTCTTAGTGATTGGAACACCCCACTCACGCAGGCATTCACCTTCAAACTTGTTCGTCGCATCTAGACCCATTTTTGAGTGTCCAGTTTGGTTTTTCAGGAAGAACGTATCTCTTGCCGGATCCATTCTTGTGGTCACCGCCCAGATAATGTCATTCCAGTCACTGACGTTAACGTCACTATCACATACGATGACAAACTTGTTCTCATCAAACTGAGACCAAACCGCTTCAATGATTTTCTTACCGTTACCTGCAGCTTGCTTATCGATAGACACAACGACCATGCACGCATTGTCATTCTGCAAATGAATATCAATAATTTCAGGGAAGGTTTCGGCTAGCTCAGCTAGGCAACCTTCAATATGCTGACTGTCTATAGGTAAAGGTTTAGCATTAGGCGATAGTGCCAGCTCCGCATCCCACTTCTTAGTAATGTCTAAACCCATTTTTGAGCCTAAACCTACCACTGGCGATGCGAAGTCTAGTGAATCGATAGGTGTGTTCTCTATCATCAGGCTATCACGAGACGGATCCATATGTTCACACATAGCAGCGGTCACTTGAGACCAATCACGTGCGTTAACATCCTCATCGCATACCAAAACAAATTTGGTGTACATGAATTGGCGTAGGAAAGACCATACACCCATCATCACTCGCTTAGCGTGACCTGGGTATTGCTTCTTCATGGTCACTACTGCCATTCGGTAAGAACAACCTTCAGGTGGCAAGTAGAAGTCTTCTATCTCTGGGAATTGCTTTTGAAGAATAGGAACAAACACTTCATTTAACGCAACACCTAATACTGCAGGCTCATCAGGTGGACGGCCAGTATAGGTACTGTGATAGATCGGATTCTCGCGCATGGTTACATGAGTAATAGTAAACACATGATGCTTTTCTTTCTCGTTGTAGTAACCAGTATGGTCTCCGTATGGTCCTTCGTCTGCGAACTCATTCGGGTCGATATAACCTTCCATTACGATTTCAGCACTCGCTGGCACTTCTAGGTCGTTACTGATTGATTTAACGACCTCAGTTTTACTGCCACGTAACAAGCCGGCAAACGCGTATTCCGATAAGGTATCTGGAACTGGCGTAACGGCACCAAGAATGGTGGCAGGATCGGCACCAAACGCTACCGATACAGGGAATGGCTTGCCTGGGTTGGTTTCCATCCAATCACGTAGATCAAGCGCTCCACCACGGTGGGCCAACCAACGCATGATGATTTTATTCTTGCCGATCTTCTGTTGACGATAGATACCTAAGTTTTGGCGTTTCTTGTTTGGACCACGAGTAACCGTTAAACCCCACGTTAGCAACGGCGCGACATCGTCCGCCCAACAGCTCATCACCGGAATTTTATCTAGGTCGACGTCATCACCCTGCCATACGATTTGTTGACAGGCCGCCTTACGAAGACGCTTAGCTGGCATATTTAAGACCTGCTTAAACACAGGCAGCTTATCGATAGCGTCTTTAAAGCCTTTTGGTGGCTCGGGTTCTTTTAAGTAAGCAAGCAACTTACCTACTTCGCGTAACTCTTTGACCTCTTGACGCCCCATACCAATGGCTACCCGATCAGGTGTACCGAATAGATTGGTCAAAACAGGCATGTCATAGCCTACGGGATTTTCAAATAAAAGAGCCGGGCCACCAGCACGTAGAGTACGGTCGCTAATCTCGGTCATTTCATAGTCTGGGTCGACAGGGTGAGAAATGCGTTTCAACTGACCAATGCTTTCAAGATGGTCGACAAAATCACGTAAATCTTTAAAACTCATAGGGCTTCTACATGCTGATTATTCTGCGCTCAGTATATCAAAAAGGGTGACGCTGAGATCCCCCTTTTTAGTGTGGTTATTGAGAGGCAAAATCCACTTTACGGTAATGCTTGCTCGATCAAAGAGCTCTTCACCTGAGGGTTATCATTCACAAGATCTTGCAACCAGCGCGTGTGACCTTGTTTAGCTAATTCACGGGCGACTAATGGCGCTTCATCGGCAATCGCCATCCTAGAGACAAGGAACTGCTTCACCTCTTCTGATAGCGGGTTCACCTTGGTAAGCAAAGTAATCGCTTCATCTTTCAAACGAGGATTCTTAGTCGCTGCCATTACCTGTTCCAACGCGAACGTTTGTTTAGTTTTAGCAAGTCGCTCTAACTCTGCTTGGCTATGATAATCGGCCTTCATTCGCCATAGAATCTTATAGACCTCAGGGTCTTCGCTCACTTGCGCTAATCGAACTACCACCTCGGTAGAGGGTAACCAGCTAACAATAGAAGATGCGGTGAGTTGCCTAGTCAGATAGTCGACCGCTTCAGGAGACAAACTGTCTAGCTCTCGAATTAGTAGCGCTTCTCGTGTTTGAACTTGATACTCAGGCCCTGACAACCACTCATTAAGGTTAAGTGTCTGCTTTTCTGCATCCAGTACAAACACCAGTGTCTTCTGGTCTTGGTGCCATTGCTTGATCAGTCGATTAGCAATCGAAGGGTAATTAAAAGCAGGTACCGTAAACTCGTAGCCATCCCCACGCTCTAATACTTGGTAGGTCGGCGTGATAGCGAGTTGCTGTTCTATGAAAATAGACATCTTAGGGGTGAGAACGATCTCTTGCTGTTCGATCTTCTTCAAGAGCCGGTAACGAGCCACCTCTTGCTGGGGAAATGTCAGACGCTCAAGCGAAAAGCGTAGCGAATTGACTTCGTCACGCACGACAAGCTCGAGTAATTCAGCAGTTTTCAGTTTTACTTGATCATTCTCAAGCCAAGACTCTACTGTAAGTGGAGACATCTCGGTGGCATAACTCATACCAACCGGTGAAAGTAACAGTGAAGTAGACAGGAGTAATGATGACAACAGTCCATGTTGCATTTTAACTTCCTCGTAACACTTTTGCCCATTCTGCAAGCTGTCGCTACAAAATGCAAATAAAAAGCGCCACCCGAAGGCAGCGCTTTTTAATAACTATAAGCTAATCAATACTACTGACGACGCATTGCGTCAAAGAACTCATCGTTCGTTTTAGTCATTGCTAGCTTGTCGATAAGGAATTCCATCGCATCGATTTCGCCCATTGGGTGAACAATCTTACGCAGAATCCACATCTTCTGTAGTTCATCGTTCTTGGTAAGAAGCTCTTCACGACGAGTACCAGATCGGTTGAAATCAATCGCTGGGAATACGCGTTTTTCAGCAATCTTACGGTTAAGGTGCAGTTCCATGTTACCTGTACCTTTGAATTCTTCGTAGATAACTTCATCCATCTTAGAACCAGTATCAACCAGTGCTGTTGCGATGATAGTTAAGCTACCGCCTTCTTCTACGTTACGTGCCGCACCGAAGAAACGCTTTGGACGATGTAGAGCATTCGCATCAACACCACCAGTAAGAACTTTACCTGATGAAGGAATCACAGTGTTGTAAGCACGAGCTAGACGAGTAATTGAATCCAGTAGGATAACCACGTCTTTCTTGTGTTCAACAAGACGCTTCGCCTTCTCGATTACCATTTCTGCTACTTGTACGTGGCGAGATGCTGGTTCATCAAACGTCGATGCGATCACTTCGCCTTTAACTAGGCGCTGCATTTCTGTTACTTCTTCTGGACGCTCATCGATAAGTAGAACCATTAGTTCACACTCAGGATGGTTACGGGCAATGCTTTGAGCAATATTTTGCAGAAGCATTGTCTTACCCGCTTTTGGCGGAGCAACAATCAGACCACGCTGACCTTTACCGATTGGAGAAGCAAGGTCAAGAATACGAGCTGTGATATCTTCAGTTGCACCATTACCCGCTTCCATCACCATACGTTCGTTGGCGTGAAGAGGAGTAAGGTTTTCGAAAAGAATCTTGTTACGAGCGTTATCTGGTTTATCGTAGTTAACCGTATTTACTTTAAGCAGAGCAAAGTAACGTTCGCCATCTTTAGGTGGACGGATTTTACCGCCAATAGAGTCACCTGTACGAAGGTTAAAACGACGAATCTGGCTCGGTGATACATAAATATCATCAGGACCAGCAAGGTATGAGCTGTCTGCGCTACGTAGGAAGCCAAAACCGTCTTGAAGAATTTCTAGAACACCATCACCAAAGATGTCCTCACCACTTTTTGCGTGTGCTTTAAGGATGGAGAAGATAATGTCTTGTTTTCTTAAGCGAGCTTGATTTTCAAGACCTAGGCTTTCGCTAAGTTTAACAAGTTCAGACACAGGTCTGTTCTTCAGTTCAGTAAGATTCATAGTGGTGGAAGTTTGTTTAGTCAAAATAGGGTCTGTTTTCTTAAGTTAAGAAGGATTTGGTCACAGGCTCGACCAAGAAGAGAATTTGTTCAATTAACGTGCGATAAATTAGCACTAAAACTAAGACTAGTCCATAGCTTAGAAAAAACAAAACCGCGCATTTGTTAACTGCGCGGTTTCTTTTCAAATACTCACCTGATTATAGGTTAGCGTCTAGGAACTCTTTAAGTTGAGTTTTAGACAATGCACCAACTTTAGTTGCTGCTACGCCACCGTCTTTGAAAAGAAGTAGCGTTGGAATACCGCGAATACCGAATTTTGGTGGAGTACCAGCATTTTGGTCGATATTTAATTTACCGATTGTGAGCTGACCTTCGTACTCGTTTGCGATTTCATCAAGAATCGGCGCAATCATTTTACATGGACCACACCATTCTGCCCAAAAATCAACAAGAACAGGGCCTGCAGCGTTGATTACATCGTTATCAAAACCGTCATCAGTTAGCTGCAAAATCTTATCACTCATCTTCCACTCCAATGTATTTTTTAGAACTGGTTGGATGATAACCAGTAAATAGATGCCCTATTGGAATGTATTTACTTTCGTATTGCAAGCTTAAGCTGATATTCTATAGCAATGAAAAAGACGCATATCACAGAGCAAAAGTTCGCCGACTTGGATTTACTTCCGCAAGTCATTGAAGGATTGGAGAAAAAAGGGTTCGACTATTGTACCCCTATCCAAGCCTTGGCGCTCCCGGTACTGCTCACCGGCCAAGACATTGCAGGCCAGGCCCAAACGGGTACTGGTAAAACGCTTGCGTTTCTTACTGCTACTTTTAATCACCTGCTAAAAACACCTGAGCATGAAGGCCGTAAGCCTAACCAGCCACGTGCGATTATTATGGCACCAACGCGTGAACTCGCGATTCAGATCTACAACGATGCTGACTCTCTGGTTGCAAGCACAGGTATCAAGGCAGCATTAGCTTACGGTGGCGAAAGCTACGATAAGCAACTAGGTAAGATCGAAGAAGGCGCTGATATCTTAATTGGTACAACTGGCCGCATCATCGATTTCTACAAGCAAAAGGTATTTAACCTTAACCACATTCAAGCAGTTGTTCTTGACGAAGCTGATCGCATGTTCGATCTTGGTTTCATCAAAGACATCCGATTCTTGTTCCGTCGTATGCCTGAGCCAAAAGATCGCCTAAACATGCTGTTCTCTGCGACGCTGTCTTACCGCGTACAAGAACTTGCATTCGAACACATGCACAACCCAGAGCATGTCGTTGTTGAACCTGAGCGTAAGACTGGTCACCGTATTCAAGAAGAGCTGTTCTACCCTTCTAACGAACATAAGATGGCTCTTCTACAAACATTAATCGAAGAAGAGTGGCCAGATCGCGCAATCATCTTCGCTAACACTAAGCACAAGTGTGAATCAGTTTGGGGCCACTTGGCTGCCGATGGTCACCGTGTTGGCCTACTAACCGGCGATGTTCCTCAGAAGAAACGTGAAAAGATTCTTGAGCAATTCACTAAAGGTGATGTTGACCTGCTTGTCGCAACAGATGTTGCAGCACGTGGCCTACACATCCCTCAAGTAACACACGTATTCAACTTTGACCTACCTGACGATTGTGAAGATTACGTTCACCGTATCGGCCGTACAGGTCGTGCTGGTGAAAGCGGTCACTCGATCAGCTTTGCTTGTGAAGATTACGCAATCAACTTGCCACCAATCGAAGAATACATTGAGCATGCTATCCCAATGTCTGACTACGATGCTTCTGCACTACTGGAAGATCTGCCAGCACCGATGCGTTTACGTACACGTAACCCGCAACAACGCCGCTCAAACAACAATGGCCCACGCAACGGTAACCGTAAACCAAACCAGAACCGTCGCCCACGCCAACCGCGTCATAACAAGGAAGCTTAGTCGCTTATGAGTCAAACAGTGTCACCACCGCTTTATGCTGCAATCGACCTCGGGTCGAACAGTTTTCATATGCTCGTTGTGCGTCATATCGATGGCAGCGTACAAACCATGGCTAAAATTAAGCGCAAAGTTCGTTTAGCTGCAGGCTTAGATGAAAATAATGCGCTTAGTACTGAAGCCATGCAGCGCGGTTGGGACTGTTTGAGTCTCTTTGCAGAGCGACTGCAAGATATTCCGAAAGAAAATATCCGCATTGTTGGTACAGCGACCCTACGTACCGCTATCAATGTGGATATATTTCTCGCGAAAGCGAACCAGATCCTTGGTTACAACATCAATGTTATCTCTGGTGAAGAAGAAGCTGCGACTATCTATAAAGGCGTAGCACACACTTCTGGTGGTAGCGGCCGCCGACTAGTGGTTGATATTGGTGGTGCAAGTACAGAGATGATCATCGGTGAAGGCTTCTCAGCCAAAGCCTTAACCAGCCTGAAGATGGGTTGTGTTACTTGGCTTGAACGCCACTTTAAAGATCGCCAATTAACCGCAACTAACTTCAACAATGCCATTGAAGCGGCTAAGTCTACGTTAGCTCCTATCCTAGATAGCTACACTGATATCGGATGGGATGTGTGTGTTGGCGCCAGTGGTACCGTTCAAGCACTGCAAGAAATCATGTTGGCGCAAGGCATGGATGAAGTTATTACTCATGCCAAACTCAAGCGCCTACAAAAACAAGCGATGATTACAGAGCGCTTAGAAGAGCTTGAGATTGAAGGCTTAACCCTTGAGCGCGCACTAGTGTTCCCAAGTGGTCTTTCTATTCTTATCGCGATTTTTGAGTTGCTTGAAATTGATTCAATGACACTCGCTGGCGGCGCACTCCGTGAAGGTCTCGCCTACGAGATGGTTGATGAGTTTCGCCAAGAAGATATTCGCGCTCGTACCATTAAGAGCGTGCAATCACGCTACCAAATGGACGTAAGCTACAGTGAACAAGTTGCTGTAGTCGCACAGACTCTATTAGAGCAAGCGGGCGCCGAAACGTGGGTTTCTGAACCTCAAGCAGGTGTGCTATTACACACAGCGGCGAAGCTTCATGAGATTGGTTTAACAATCGATTTCAAAAAAGGCGGCGAGCACAGTGCTTACCTACTGCAGAACTTAGACCTACCAGGCTTTACTCGAGCGCAAAAGCACTGCTTGGGTGAGTTAACACGTCGCTACCGCGAACAGTTAACTTCATTGCCAGAGCAACATGCAATCTCAGGTACCAGCAGCAAGCGTATTTTACGAATTCTGCGTTTAGCTATTTTGTTGACTCACCGTCGTAATCCAGCGCTTGAGCCTGAGTTCAAGCTGACGACGGATGACAACAATCTGACCTTGACGCTTTCTAAGCAATGGCTAGCAGAAAACCCGCTGACCGCTGCTGAGCTAGAGATCGAGTCGAATAGACAAACCGATATTGGCTGGCCATTGAATATTAAATGCCTCTGATATTAGTATCTGACGCTAGAAATTAAAAAAGCCCAAGTTAGTAGACTAACTTGGGCTTTTTCTTATCGCTGCATTAATGCTTTGTGTTACAAATCTCAAACTTAAGCGTTAACACCTGTCGCTTTAAAGTCAGGGTTCACAGCAGTTAGCTTCTTAACTACGTAATTTAGAAGCACACCGTACATAGGCACGAACAAGCCTAAGCTGATGATAAGCTTGAATCCGTAATCAACCAACGCAATCTCAGTCCAGTGCTCAGCCATGAATGGATCTGGGCTTTGGTAGAAAGCAATCGCAAAGAACGCGATCGTATCAATGGCATTACCAAAAAGTGTCGAACACGTTGGTGCAACCCACCATTGCTTCATTTGGCGTAAGCGGTTGAACACATGCACATCCAAGATCTGACCGAGCAAATAAGCCATGAAGCTTGCCGCTGCGATGCGTGCAACAAACAGGTTGAACTCGCCTAGTTGGCTAAAGCCTTGGAATGAACCTTCAAAGAACACCACAGACAATAAATAAGAAACGGCCAGTGCAGGCAACATCACTAAGAAAATGATTTTACGAGCAAGCTGCGCGCCAAAAATGCGTACTGTGAGATCGGTCGCTAGGAAGATAAACGGGAAAGTGAAAGCACCCCAAGTGGTGTGCATACCGAAGACGGTAAAAGGTAGCTGAACCAAATAGTTGCTTGACGCAATAATCACTAAATGGAACAAAACTAATAGTGCTAGGGCTTTGCGCTGTTGCGCAGGGGTAAAGTTACTCATGCTGTACCTTTTTAGTTTGGTTTGGGGGTGAGGGAACCCAAATCGAGTCATTTCTTCGAATAAACTAAGAAAGCTCTTACCAATAATGTGAATTAAAAATGTTTCTAGAATTTGCTCTATTGAGCGGCGGGCGATTATACATTAATCAATATTGGCTGCAACGGTGAGAACAAACGCAAACGTTTATCCTCACTTTTATTGATGAGTGACGTTAGAAGCCAAGTTTCAAAAGCCAGGTTTAGAAGCTACGTTTCAGAAGCCATGCAAAAAGTTAGAAACCGCGCTTGAAAAGCGTCGCGAGATAATCGAACTCTTCTCGGCTTTCTTCAGCGTTTAACGACTCAAACCAGATTGATTCACTGTAATGTTCAGACTTTAAAAACATCCGACAATCTTCAAAATCAATCAACCAAGAATGCATATCGGCGTCCCATTGCTTTTCAACAACTGACGCTGACAGCAATGCCACCAGCTTTTCACCTAGTACTTCATAAGAATCAAAATCAAAACTTGGAGACGTAATCAATAAACGCCCTTCCTCAGCCAAATACTCTCTTAAGCCAAATTCTGTTGGTGTTGTCATGTCCCTATCAACCTTATTCTTTTTCTATAAGCCAATCGTTTTTATAAGCTAGTCGTTTCTTGCAAGCTAGCCGTGTGTGGTGATGTGTTCTTGAATCAAATCTAAGAATGGGTCTGCGTACTTATCAAGTTTACGCTGACCAACGCCATTTACCGCCAGCATCTCGCCATAAGATGTGGGTAGGATTTCGGCCATATCAATCAGCGTCGCATCACTGAATACCACGTATGGTGGCAAACCATCTTCATCAGCAATCGACTTACGCAGCTTACGCAGTTTGGCAAACAGCTTCTTATCGTAGTTCTTACTGCTCAGTTTATCGGACTTCGCATTACGCACTGCTGTATCTAAACGAGGTACAGCCAACTCCAAAGACATCTCACCACGCAATAGCGGTCGAGCTTCTTCTGTTAACTGTAATGTTGAGTTACGAGTGATGTTTTGGAACAACAAACCTTTGTGAATCAGCTGACGGAAGATACTGATCCAGTAATCGTGGCTATGGTCGCGGCCGATACCGTAAGTAGAAAGTTTATCGTGACCATTATCGCGGACACGGATGTTCTGCATACCGCGCATCACTTCCACCACATAGCCCATACCAAATGACTGATTAACGCGGTACACACAAGACAACGCCTTTTGTGCCTCTTGGGTCGCATCAAAGTGTTTTGGTGGATCTAGGCAGATATCGCAGTTGCCACATTGCTTCTCGCGATATTCGCCAAAGTAGTTCAACAGAACCTGACGACGACACGTTTGCGCTTCGGCAAAGGCACTCATCGCGTTCAGCTTGTGCATCTCAACTTGTTTTTGCGGGCCTTCTTCTTTCTCATCCAGCATACGACGCAGCCAACCCATATCAGCAGGGTCAAACAACATCATAGCTTCAGCAGGCAAGCCATCACGACCTGCACGGCCTGTCTCTTGATAGTAAGATTCGATGTTGCGTGGGATATCAAAGTGCACCACAAAGCGTACGTTGGGTTTATTGATGCCCATACCGAAGGCCACAGTCGCGACCACGATCTGAATATCATCACGTTGGAAAGCTTCTTGAACGTAAGCACGTTCGTCGGTGTCCATGCCAGCATGGTAACCAGCAGCGCGAATACCGTTATTGCACAGCTTCTCGGTCACCATCTCCACTTTCTTACGGCTGCCACAATAGATGATGCCGCAATTGCCTTTCTGTGTTTCTAGGTAGCGAACCACCTGAGACACGGGTTTGTGCTTCTCAACTAGGTTGTAGCGAATGTTAGGGCGATCGAAGCTGCCTAAGTACGTGTGCGGCTCCACTAGCTGCAAACGCGAGATAATATCTTTGCGCGTCGCATCGTCAGCGGTTGCTGTCAGCGCCATATAAGGCACATGCGGGAAATACTGTTTAAACTGGCCTAGCAAAGCATATTCAGGGCGGAAATCGTGTCCCCACTGAGAGATACAGTGAGCCTCATCCACCGCAATCATCGAAAGCGGTAAGCCTTGTAAGCGCTCGATGAAGTCACGCATCAACACACGCTCTGGCGAAGCATAAACCATCTTCAACTGGCCTGAGTTCATGCGGTTAAACACGCTCAACAGTTGATCGCGTGGCATCGATGAGTTTATGCACTCAGCCGCGACGCCGTTAGCTTTCAGCTGATCAACCTGGTCTTTCATCAACGAAATCAGCGGTGAGATAACCAAAGTCAGCCCATCACGCACTAAAGCCGGGATCTGGTAACACAGAGACTTACCACCACCGGTTGGCATAATCACCAAGCTGTCTTTGCCTTCAACGGCTAGGTCTATGACCTCTTGCTGACCATCACGAAAGCTTTGATAACCAAAGACATCTTGTAAGATATCTTGCGCATCATTCGCGGGAGTTGGTGTTTGCTCAGCAATCAGAGTGGCGGTCATTGTGGTTCCTAATCAAGGTATAAAGTCAGCGTGCAGCATTGGCAAGCAAGGCGCACATTGTAGAGGGGAACGCTGGCGAATTAAACCGCAAATTGTTAGGTGAAAAGGGTTAACGCTCCTATACTGACCAACTCTCTTTATAAATCTTATTAATAAGCACTCAGTGCTAGAGAAAGTTACATGACACAAGACGACCAACAACGTACGCGACAGGGAATTTTGCTTGCCGTTGCCGCTTACACCATGTGGGGAATCGCTCCCATATATTTCAAATCTTTAAGTGAAGTATCCCCATTTGAGATTCTTAGCCACCGTGTAGTATGGTCTTTTTTCCTACTCGCTTTTCTACTGCACATGAGTCGTGGCTGGCGTAAGGTTCGAGACACCCTCACCTCCAAACCCAAAATGCTCTATTTAGTCGCCACTTCGATTTTAGTGGGCGCCAACTGGCTTATTTTTATTTGGGCGGTGAATTCCAATCACATGCTCGATGCCAGCTTAGGCTATTACATCAATCCGCTGATTAACGTGTTGCTCGGGATGTTCTTCCTTGGCGAACGCTTACGCAAGCTTCAATGGTTTGCGGTTGCTCTGGCTGCGATTGGCGTGATAATTCAATTGATCGCGTTTGGCTCTGTGCCGATCGTTGCCATTGCCCTAGCCTTCAGCTTTGGTTTCTATGGCCTGCTACGTAAAAAGGTGAGCTTGGAAGCTCAAACTGGCTTATTCATTGAGACGCTGGTGATGCTGCCTATCGCCGCAACGTACCTATTGTTTATCGCAGACAGTGCAACGTCAGATTTATCGATGAACCCAATGCAACTCAATCTATTATTGGTTGCAGCAGGTGTGATCACCACGGTTCCACTGCTTTGTTTTACTGGCGCTGCAACCCGCTTGAAGCTATCGACACTCGGTTTCTTCCAGTACATCGGCCCAAGCTTAATGTTCTTACTGGCGGTCCTTATTTACGGTGAAGCCTTTACTTCAGATAAAGCGATTACCTTCGCCTTTATTTGGGGCGCTCTGGTGATTTTCAGCTTTGATGGCCTACGTAACAACAAGAAGAACAAACGCGCTAAGCAGTAACACTGATCGTTTTTTACAAGACAATCCCTTAATACGAAGATAAGCTTGGTTGAATTGATGACTATTTGACCAAGCTTTTTTGTACCATGGATAAAGTCCACTACTACTCTACCCCAACAGAAGATATCAGCCTGATCCAAGCTCAGTACCAAGAGTTTGCCTTTCAGCGCCACTATCATTTGGACTTTCACATTGGCTTAATTACCCAAGGACAGCAGAAATTCGTCTATAAAGGGACGAGCCATAATGTTGGTGCTGGCCAAGTTGTTATCATGCCACCCGATGAGTTGCATGATGGGCACTCCAAGCTCGATTCGGGTTATCAAGTCAGTGTGTTTGCGGTTTCTCCCCAATGGTTTCAAGATCTTGCCGATCCCAAGGAAAATGGTCACACATTTGGCTTTTCTGAGTTGATCCTCTCCGATCAAGCTGCATTTTCACAATTACGCAACTTACATGGCCTGTTAATCAATCAAAACATCAGCCAACTCGCTCAAGACTGCTTACCTTTCGAAGGATTCTCGACGATTGTCGATCGTTATGCGAAATTTGGATCGAAAAGCGACATCAAACTGGGTAATCAATCGATTGATACACTAAAAGACTATTTGATGGCGAATTTGGATCAACCAGTGCGATTAGAACAACTGTCTGAGTTGTGTGGTTTAACCACGACTCAATTCCAACGCCATTTTAAAAACAAAATGGGCATTACGCCTTATGCATGGCTAAGCCGTTTACGCATGGAACAAAGCATGCGCCTGATTAAGTCTGGGATATGTGGTACTAAGGTTGCGCACCAAGTAGGCTTCTATGATCAGGCACACTTCTCTAAGGCTTTCAAAACCACGTTCGGCGTACCACCCTCACAAATCAACTAAGTGTTGATAATTTACAATTGCTCGATTTCAAATCACGGTAAGCTACGCTCAATACGATTACTTATTTAAAAATAGCGGCAACGTTATTGAGAACTGATGATGAACGAAGTCACCATACTGATCACCCTAGCCTCTATCCACTTCATCGCTTTAATGAGCCCCGGCCCTGACTTTGCGTTAGTCGTGCAAAATGCGACGCGTCACGGACGCCAGACAGGCTTGTACATTGCGCTTGGCTTATCTTGCGGGATCTTGCTGCACTCATTGCTGAGCCTGACGGGAATCAGTTACCTAGTCCACCAGCAACCCACACTATTTGCCATTATCCAATTGGCCGGCGGTAGCTACTTACTGTACTTAGGCTACGGTGCACTTAAAGCAACCTGGCAAATCATTCAGAACCACGACGATGACGCCGATACCGTTAATTCTAAAGATCTGATTCTGACCAACAAGCGAGATGCATTTTCTAAAGGGTTTATGACCAACATTCTCAACCCAAAGGCTTTGGTGTTCTTTATTAGTTTAATGTCGAGCTTAGTCCCTGCGGATATGTCGCTGTCAGGCAAAGGCTTTGCCCTGATCATCCTATTTGGCCTCTCACTGTTTTGGTTCTCACTGCTGGCGTGGATGCTTTCAACCAAAACACTGCAGAAGAAACTCAGCGAAGCGACCGTTTACATCGATGGCTTGTGTGGCGTGTTATTCAGCCTTATTGGCACGAGTATTCTTTGGCAGTCACTGTCCGGTTTAATCGCTTAAATTCGAATCAAGATTACAATTCGTTAACAATGCTCTGGCTATCTCATCTTTCCACTGCCAATCTAGCTCTGCATATTAAAAGGAGAAGATCATGCAGTGGAAAACAAAACTAACAACCCTCGCCACTTCTACCCTACTTTTTGCCTCTCACGTCAGTTGGGCAAATCAAGCTGCCGATTCCGTCGCACCCGAACAAAGTAGTGGTTTAGAAACCAAACAACTCGTTAAAGCCAATGACTGGATGGTCACAGCAGCCAACCCATTAGCAACACAGGCTGGAGCTGATGTGCTTACTCGTGGTGGTAACGCCATTGATGCCATGGTAGCGGTGCAGCTAATGCTTGGCTTGGTAGAACCTCAGTCATCAGGTATTGGTGGTGGTGCGTTCCTTGTTTATTTTGATGGCAAGGACAAGCAACTCAAAACCTACGATGGTCGTGAAACTGCACCACTTGATGCCACACCACGTCTATTCCAAGACGAAAACGGACAACCGCTTAAATTCTATGATGCAGTGGTTGGTGGTCGCTCAGTTGCGACACCGGGCACGGTGCAATTGCTGTGGGACACTCACCAGAAATACGGAAAATTAGAGTGGGCATCACTGATTAAGCCCATCGCTCAACTGGCTGAAAAAGGTTTTACCATCAGCCCACGTTTAGCTACCTTGATTGAAAGTGACCAAGAGCGACTAAGCCGATTTGCGACAACTAAGGCTTACTTCTTCAATGCCGATGGCAGCCCGAAAACAGCGGGGACTCAACTTAAGAACCCAGAATACGCGGCAACGTTAAAAGTTATCTCGAAGAACGGTGCTAAGGCCTTCTACCAAGGTGAGATTTCTACCGACATTATCAACACAGTACAGACAGCGAAAGGTAACCCTGGCGTGTTGGCGCAGAAAGATTTCGACGCGTATTCAATTAAGCAACGTGAGCCAGTTTGTTCTGCTTATGAAAGCTATCAAGTATGTGGAATGGGACCACCAAGTTCAGGCGCATTAACGGTTGGGCAGATCTTAGCAATGACCGAGCAGTTTGACCTCAAATCATGGGGACCAAACGACGCGAAATCTTGGCAGGTGTTAGCAGACGCTTCTCGCCTAGCCTTTGCAGACCGTGGTATGTATATGGCCGATCAAGATTACGTGCCAATGCCAACCCAAGGGTTAGTCAATACTGACTATTTGCAGGAACGTGCTCAGTTAATTACCGCAGGCAAGGCATTAGAAAGCGCACCATCGGGCACGCCACCGTGGGATCATGCAATGCTGCAAAGCCAAGATGTTTCTATTGAATTGCCGTCCACCAGCCACTTCAATATTGTTGATAGCGATGGCAATGTCGTTTCGATGACCACCACCATTGAGAATGCCTTTGGCTCACGTTTGATGGTGAGAGGTTTCCTACTCAACAACGAACTGACGGATTTCTCATTCAAGACCCATAACGATGGTAAGCCTATCGCCAACCGACTTGAACCGGGCAAGCGTCCGCGCTCTTCAATGGCACCGACCATCATCATGCAAGACGATAAACCTTACATGGCGATTGGTTCTCCGGGCGGCAGCCGTATCATAGGTTATGTCGCACAAGCGATCATTGCGCATACCCAATGGGACATGGATATTCAGCAAGCCATCAACCAACCGCACTTCCTAAACCGCTTCGGTACCTTAGATTTGGAAAAAGGAACATCGGCGGAAAACTTCAAACCTGAGCTAGAAAAGATGGGATTTGAGGTCAACGTTCGCGATCTTAACTCCGGTTTACACGCGATTCGCATCACAAAAGATGGTTTAGAAGGCGCTGCAGACCCTCGTCGTGAAGGTGCAGCCATTGGTCAGTAGGGAATAACCCTCCCTTTTTACTCGCGGCCTTGTGCGAGATCTCTCACAAGGCAGTGAGTAAATATCGATATTTGATGACGAAATTAGTCACCCTAACGTCGTAACCAATTGAATTAAAAAGATACGTACATTTATCACTCAAATAATTATATAGAAATTCGCTTATGCACCATTGCTGATAAATAAGGAATCGGTAATATGAATGGTGTCGGAAGGATGCTGACACGGAACAGGAAACGCCAAGGATTTGGTTATCTTCAGGATGAAGATTCGATTACTCAGGATGAATAATCGGCATGGATAGCGAAATGGACATTGAATGGACGCAATAGTAACTAGGATGGTTGCTACTAAGGAAAGACAATGGACACCTCTGGACGAGGAAAGGACTGAACATCAGGATGATGTAAAGGACACCGCTCAAGGAACAAGTGACGCGCGCTAACGAGGATTGTTGGCAGATCAGGATAAGATCAAGGACACCGCTAGGAAGGCGACGAAAGGAATACGCTGAAGGATAACAGCACACTATCATGGATTTGATGCATGGAGCACACTTAGTAGCCGGATTGCTGCGAGTAAGACTATAGACCCCGATGAGCGCAAGCTCTCGGGGTTTTTCTTTATCTGTCGTTTCATTTATTCCTCTCTCAAACAAATAAATCAAAGACCTTTGATTACAATTCTGACATTTAAAGCATTCACTTCTTAACCACTTCCGAGTAACGTAAGTCGAACTAGGCTCAACTAGTTTCATAACCATAATTAAACTAAGGACAAATTCATGTCACACGTTACCTTCAAAGGCGCTGCTGTACCGCTAACAGGCACATTCCCACAAACAGGTGAAAAGTCACCAAGCTTTGCACTTACTGCAGGCGATCTTTCTGAACTGACTCTTGCTTCTCTTGAAGGCAAGAAAGTAGTCCTAAACATCTTCCCAAGCATCGACACAGCAACTTGTGCAACGAGCGTACGCACGTTCAACGCAAAAGCGGCAGAACTTGAGAACACGGTTGTTGTTTGTATTTCTGCTGACCTACCGTTTGCTGCGGGTCGCTTCTGCGAACTAGAAGGCATTGAAGGCGTTCAACACGCTTCAACTTTCCGTTCTCCTGCATTCGCATCAGACTACGGCGTAGCGATTGCTGAAGGCCCACTATCAGGCCTAACAACACGCGCAGTTGTCGTTGTTGATGAAAAAGGTGTGGTAACACACAGCGAGTTGGTTGCAGAGATCACTGAAGAACCAAACTACGAAGCGGCACTTGCAGCACTGTAAGTCTCACTTTTAGGCAGCAATGCCTTAAGCTCGTATTAACCTAATAGAGGTCAGTACAAAGCAATAAAAAGAGCAGCCATTGGCTGCTCTTTTAGTTTTTAATAATGAACGATTTTTAGATGCCGAAGTAGCAAATTAAAGCTGCTCTAATCGAGCGTAAGCCGTTACTAACCACTTAATCCCTTCACCATTGAACGCAACTTGAACTCGGCTTTGTGGGCCACTTCCTTCGAAGTTGATGATGGTACCTTCACCAAACTTAGGGTGTTTAACGCGAGAGCCCAAACTAAAGCCTGTTTCATTGAAGTTCTCTTTCACGGCGGTTTGGCTAAAGCGACCACTGCTTGCAGGGCGACTCACTTGCGCTTTCATACGCACTTCATCCAGACATGTCTCTGGTAGCTCACGAATAAAACGAGATGGCTTGTGATACTTGTCTTGACCGTACAAACGACGCATTTCAGCGTAAGTGATGTAGAGCTTCTCCATCGCACGGGTCATGCCGACGTAACACAGACGACGCTCTTCTTCTAAACGCCCCGCTTCTTCTGCAGACATCTGGCTTGGGAACATGCCCTCTTCAACACCAACCATGAATACCATTGGGAACTCTAGGCCTTTGGCACTGTGCAGAGTCATGAGCTGAACCGCATCATCAAACTCATCAGCCTGACCTTCACCCGCTTCCAAAGCCGCATGAGTTAAGAACGCTGTTAGCATGCTCATTTCATCCGCTTCTTCTGGTTTTTCAAACTGACGCGTTGCCGTTACCAATTCTTCCAAGTTCTCAATACGTGCCTTCGACTTCTCGCCTTTCTCTTGCTCGTACATCGCAAACAAGCCCGACGATTTGATCACTTGGTCGGTTTGCTCATGAAGTCTCAGTTCTATGGTGTCATCTTCAAGTGCATTGATAAGTTCAATAAAGCGGCTCAATGCACCCGCAGCACGACCAGGTAGCACTTGCTCTTCTATCAAAGCAACACTGGCTTCCCACATGGTTGCACCACGATCACGCGCTGCAAGACGAATCGTTTCTAGCGTTTTATCACCCAAGCCACGAGTCGGCGTATTAACGACACGTTCGAATGCCGCATCATTACTACGGTTACTCATTAAGCGCAGGTAGCTCAAAGCATCTCTAATTTCCTGACGCTCGAAGAATCGCATGCCACCGTAGATTCGGTAAGGCAGGCCACCTTGGATAAGCGCTTCTTCAAGCACACGAGATTGGGCGTTATTACGATAAAGCATCGCGGTATCTTCTAACGCACCGCCTTTCTCTTGCCACTCTTTGATTTTGCTAACCGTGAAACGCGCTTCATCTAACTCGTTATAAGCTGAGTAAACTGAGATTGGCTCGCCATCGTTGCCATCAGTCCACAGCTCTTTACCCATACGCTCGGTGTTGTTCGAGATAAGCTCGTTCGACGCCTGAAGAATGGTTTTGGTTGAACGGTAGTTTTGTTCGAGTCGAACCGTTGAAGCACCTGGGAATTCATCCAAGAACTTCTGAATATTTTCAATTTTAGCGCCACGCCAGCCATAGATAGATTGGTCATCATCGCCTACGATCATCACGCGACAATCCGGGCCAGCCATCATGCGCAGCCAAGCGTACTGGATGTTGTTGGTATCTTGAAATTCGTCGACAAGAATGTGCTTGAAGCGAGCTTGGTAGTGCTCTCGGATGTGTTTCTTATCGCGCAATAGTTCATGCGATCTCAACAAGATTTCCGCAAAGTCGACCAAGCCAGCACGATCACATGCTTCTTGGTAAGCAGAGTAAATTTTTAACCACGTTTGAGTTATTGGATCATGGTAGGCGTCGATGTGATTTGGGCGTAATCCCTCGTCTTTCTTGCCATTGATCCACCAAGAAGCTTGCTTAGCAGGCCACTGCTTTTCATCAAGGTTTTGCGCCTTGATTAAACGACGTAGCAAACGAATCTGATCATCTGAATCAATGATCTGGAAATCTTCTGGCAGTTTTGCATCGAGGTAGTGAGCACGAAGGATGCGGTGACAAATACCGTGGAAGGTACCGTTCCACATGCCTGACGAGCTACCCATCATCAACTCTTCAATACGACCACGCATCTCTGCTGCCGCTTTGTTGGTGAAGGTAACCGACATGATAGAGAACGGCGATGCTTGCTCTACGCTTTGTAACCAAGCGATACGATGCACCAACACTCGCGTTTTACCACTGCCAGCACCTGCCAGAATAAGTAGGTTTTCTAAAGGTGCCGCGACCGCCTCACGTTGTTTATCGTTTAGGCCATCGAGTAAAAGCGAAGGATCTATCATTGGATATGCTCACTACTGGGTATTTATACATAAAAGTTGATTATAACCTAAACACTAGGCTGCGTTTAGGATAATAAGAAGAAAAAACAATCAAAAAATAACATCATAAATTCAGCAACTTAAAAGATAAAACATCATTAATATTGATATTTTTTATCATGCGATGAAATTATTTCCTAGTTCTACCTATCCTTTTTAGTAAGCAAGTTAACAATTCATTAACCTGCGATGTAAAAATACTATTAAGTCCTAGAGGGAATGACTATGAAAAATTCTAATCTTGCTGTTACAGCTGCAATCACAAGTGTACTAGCGTTTGGCGGCGCAGTTCTTACATCAGCACCTGCGGAAGCAGCAGCAAAAGAAAAATGCTACGGCGTGGCAAAAGCTGGCCAAAATGATTGTGCAACTAAAACAAGCTCATGTGCGGGTACAGCAAAAGAAGACAACCAATCCGATGCATTCGTAGTCGTACCTAAAGGACTATGTGGCAAATTATCAGGTGGTAACACTCAATCATCATAATTGAGCTGCTTAGTATGGTGAGCTGACACTCAGCTCACCTCCACTTCTTGTTAGGAGAATCGTTGTGACTCAAACTCTTCACCCCAACGCAGGGGTTGGCCTTAGAACACCGCACTTGGACTTCTTTAGCCAAAATCCAGCCTTAGTAAGTTGGTTAGAAGTTCACAGCGAGAACTACTTCTTAGCTCAATCACCGCAACGCCAACAACTCAGAGAAATTCGTCACGCACACAACATCAGTTGTCACGGTGTTGGGTTGTCTCTCGGTTCTGTTGAGCGCATCAATCAACATCATCTTGTGCAATTAAAAGATCTGATTGATGATATCGAACCCTTCTTGGTTTCCGATCATCTCAGTTGGAGTCAGACAGGCGGTCATTACTTCAATGACTTGTTACCGCTACCTTATACCGAAGAAGCGCTAGAGGTCTTTTGTCGCAATGTCATCGAGGTGCAAGACAGCCTGCAACGCCCTATGCTGATTGAGAACCCATCGAGCTACCTTGCCTTCAAGCATTCAACTATTCCTGAGTGGGAATTTTTGGCTGAGGTACAAAAGCGCACTGATTGCCGACTGTTACTCGATTTCAATAATATTTTTGTCTCATCCTTTAATCATGGCTTCAGCTGTGAAGAGTATCTCAGTGGAATACCGGCAGACAAAGTGGAAGAGATTCACTTGGCAGGTTTCACTAAGAAGAAACTCGAGCAAGGTGAGATCTGGATAGACACCCATAGCAAGCCTGTCTGTGACGAAGTGTGGCAACTCTACACTGACTGGATAGCACAACATGGTTCGCGCCATACCCTGATTGAGTGGGATTTAGATATCCCAGAGCCACAAGTTTTACTGGCTGAAGCAACCAAAGCCAGTGACATCTTGTATCAACACGACAAGTTCATTCAAAGGAGTCGCGCATCATGAGCCACTCCCTAGCAAAAGTTCAATCGGAATTTGCTAACGCCCTACGCTACCAAAACAGTGGTGAACACTGCGACATAGTGAGCGACCATTTTACTGATGAACAGCGCATCCAGATTTATCGCAATAACTTTGTGATTAGCTTGAGTGAGGTACTCGCTGCAACCTACCCACTCACCGAGATGTTAGTTGGTGAAGAGTGCTTCCAACAAATGGCTCGTCAACATGTCTTAAGTTATCCATCAACCTCTGGTGATGTTAGTGGTTACGGTGAACACTTTGAACAAACCATCCAAGCCTTTCCTGCGGTTATTGAGGCTGCACCTTACCTTTGCGAAGTGGCTATTTATGAATGGAACAAAGACAGCTTGATAAGGTACGTTTCAGAATCACATGTCGACCAACGTCCTCTGGCTGGTTTAGCTGATGTGCCACCAGAGCAACAAGGTGCTTTAGTATTCCATCTCAAAGATTCAATAACGCTCATTAATTCTAACTATACGATTATCGCGCTTGAACACGCTATCTATCAGCAACAACTCGATGGGTTAGACATCAACCAACCTGAGTTTGGGGTGTTAATACGAGCGGAGAATTCTCAGATTGAGAGTCATCACTTTAGTGAAGTATGCCATCAACTACTACGCGAATTTCAATCAGGCCAAATGCTCGCAGCGATAGACCCTTCATTACTACAACATCTGAATACTGTCATGGCGCTTAACGTCATCTCAGGCTTTTCAATCAATGCCGAATTGGAGACATAATATGGATAACAACACAGTCACAAACATGATGGCTCAATACGACAGTTTGATTGAGAGATCACAGGCACTCTTTGTTCCGGTACTACTACTATTTTGTCGCCTATGGGTGGCGTGGGTATTCTTTAATTCTGGCCTGACCAAGATAGCAACTTGGGATAGCACCCTTTACTTGTTTGAGTTGGAATACCAAGTACCACTGCTACCTTGGGAGTTAGCCGCCTACATGGGCACCGCAGCTGAATTGATTCTGCCGGTATTCTTAGCGCTTGGTCTATTAACACGACCTATGGCAGCGGTTCTGTTCGTTTTCAATATCATTGCGGTTGTGTCTTACCCAGTGTTATGGGCGCAAGGCTTCTATGATCATCAGTTGTGGGGATTAATGATTCTTATCGTTGTCGTATGGGGCGCTGGGCCATTCTCACTTGATCGAATTTTGAAAGCACAGTTTAGAGGTTAGAACGAACTTTCATTCGCACTAAATTGATATACCCCAAAACGCAAAAAACCACTCAATTGAGTGGTTTCTTTTTAACTGGGATAAACTACTTATTCAGAAAAGCTTGTAGCTCTTCAGCAGAGATACCTTGCTCGGCTAGCTCTTTTGCTAGTAGCTGAACCTGCTCACCCTTACGAGACTCTACCACACGCTGAAATTGGTAAATTATGTCTCGCAAAGTATCGATTGGAACTTGTTTTGCCGCACTGCGAATACGCTCTTCACTTTGGTTGCCTAGCTCTTTAAGCAGTTTACCAAACATGACCTTTTCAGGTGCATCTTCCATTTGTTCTAAGACGCGCGCCATTTCGTAGGTTGTTAATGACATTACAGTATTTTCCGTTGGGGACTAACGTTTCAATGAGTGACAAATATACCATGTTTTAACGTTTCGAAAACCGCCATTTGTATATTTTGTCACTCTTGTAACTTATGCCTTAACAAGCGTCGAGTGCCAAGACTTACCCGCCTTGCTCACAAGCACTAATAATGCAGGAACAATCAGGAACATTTGCAACGCGATCATCACTTGCGACGTTAAATCAAGACGTTGTATGGTACCGACAAGAAGTCCTGAACCACTCATCTGGAACAAGCCTAGTAACGCAGCTGCGGTGCCTGCGCGGTCACCGAAAGGCTCTAGAGCTTTACCCGCAGCAGCACCAAGAATCCAAGCAAAGCCAACTGACGATAAGAAGATCGGTAGCATGAACGCGATTGGAGTCGCGTGCTCAGCAAGCACCAACATAATCACACCCGCTAAGCCTAGCGTCGAGATACCAACAACCAATGCCTTATAAGTACCAAAACGGTCCATAAATTTAGGTGCAGTAAACGCGGCTGCAATGTTGATAGCAGCATTAACACCAAACCAGAAAGTAAACTCTTTCATGGTCAATCCTAGGTTTTCCATCAATACAACCGGTGCAGAGGTGACATAAGCGAGGATCACTGCCATAGCCATCAAACACAAGGTTGCGTGGAAAATGAATGATGGTGTTTTTAGTACAGACCAGTAACGCTCTAGCTTGAACACAGCCACCTTTTCTGTCACCGGATTCGACTCTTTCATTTGGAAGAATAAGATACTGCCAACGACTACCGCGAAGCCAGCCATAAAGCTGAAGTTCGAGCGCCAACCAAATTGATGCGTTAACCAAGCGCCAAGGATTGGTGCCAATGCGGGGATAAAACAGATCGCACCATTGAGGTAGCTGATCATTCGGCCACTCTTCTCTGGGCCAAATAGATCGCGAACCGTTGCAAAGGCAGCTACAGAAGTCGCACAAGCTCCTAAGCCTTGTAGCAGCCGAGCTATTAGCATCATATCAATCGATTGAGCTGCCCACGCCAAGCAAGCACTCAATGCATAAATACTAACACCTCCCAATGCAACGGTTCGACGTCCTAACTTATCAGCCAAAGGGCCAGCAAAAAGTTGCCCGACACCCATGGCAAATAAAAACCAAGTAATCGTATCTTGTGCTAGTGCATGTTCCACGTGAAACGCTATCGAAATTTGTGGCAGAGCTGGTAGATAGATATCAATAGCCAAAGGGCTGAACAGAACCAGCATTGCCAATAAAGCAACCTGCAGTTTACTAGGTGTTGGAAGCGCGTTAGAAGGCACAAGATTCTCCGAATGAGTTAATTTAGGTGCATAATAACCAACTAAAGATATGAACAAAAATGGCATATACTCATTAGCATTATTCCAAATAGGAAACTCACATGAATATTGAGAAACTATCACGCCTCGACCTCAATCTATTAGTTTGCTTGCAGGTATTGATGGAAGAGCAGAGTGTTACTCGCACTGCGCATCGACTATGCCTGAGTCAGTCTGCCGTGAGTAAGTCATTGGCCAAACTTCGTGAGCAATTTAATGATCCCCTTTTCACACGAAGTGCTCATGGCCTACGACCAACACCGAAAGCTGTTTTCCTTAAGCCCCGATTAGAAACACTGATCAATCAACTTGACGTACTCACCCAACCGGAAACTTTCATTCCTAATAACAGTGACCACAGCTTTCACATTGCGGCTGTTGAGAGTGTATACCCACTTATTCTTCCCCACTTCTTACCAGCGATATTTCGACAAGCCCCTAAGGTCAATATCAACACCCATGCTTGGACGGAGCAAACCTTTAAAAAGCTACAGCTTGGCGAATTAGATATAGGACTCACCGGCAAAGATATCGACATTAACGACGCACGTTTAACCATGCTGCCGCCAGATGATATTTGCGAACAAGAGATCTACCGAGATGCACAGATGTGTGTGCTAAGGCGTAACCACCCGGCTCTGAGCGATAAATGGGATCTCGAAACCTACCTTGCACAACGTCATGTACAAGTAAGATGTGATGGTAACGATCGTTGGTTGCTCGACTACAAACTTGCCGACCTTGGTCACCAGCGTGATATCGCCATTTCTGTTCCTGACTTCAACAGTGCGGCTAGCCTTTGTACCTACACTGACTTTGTGTTTACCGCACCAAGCCACTTCACCTACCTTGTTGCTAAGCAGCTCGACTTAGTCGTTGTCCCTCTGCCGATGGAATTTCCTCCGATGGCATATACTCTTTTTTGGCACCGCGATAGAGAAAACGACCCAGCGTTAACTTGGCTGCGAGATATCATCAAAGAAAAAACTCTGCACCTTAGATAAAAATGGCGTACAGCGTTTGCAGCAAACGAACAAAAGCGCTAGCTTATTGACCTAATAAGTCCCCTCACATGTCTATCGACTGTGAGTGTTAACAAGGACCCTAACAATAAGGATAAACACAGATGCACAATATCACTGCTGAACGCGTTGCTGCGGTTCGAACTTGGCTTGAGACAAACCATTTAGACGCCGTTATCATTCCACACGAAGACGAATATCTGGGTGAATACGTTCCTGCTCATAATGAGCGACTTCACTGGCTAACCGGTTTCACTGGCTCTGCAGGTGCGGCTGTTATCACACGTGATACCGCAGCTATTTTTGTTGATGGTCGCTACACGGTTCAGGTTCGTAAGCAGGTGCCGGCAGAGCTATTTGAGTATCGCCACCTTATTGAAGAACCCGCTTTAGATTGGATCATCAATTCATTAGCACAAGGCAGTAAAGTTGCATTCGACCCACGCATGCACACGGCTGCTTGGTTGAAAGGCGCACAAGCTAAGCTGGCTGATAAAGTAGAACTCACAACATTAGTGGCAAACCCGATTGATGAACTTTGGTCTGATCGTCCTGAGCCTGTCGTATCTGATGTTCGCCTAATGGCGACAGATGCCGTTGGTCAATCAAGTGAAAGCAAACGTGCTGAAATTGCAGGACTACTAAAAGCCAAAGGTGCAGATGCCGCAATTCTTACTGAACTCGACTCTATTTGCTGGCTACTCAACATTCGCGGTTTAGACGTGTCTCGTCTACCTGTCGTGTTATCTAATGCCATCATTCACGCCGATGAGAGTGTCGATTTCTTCTTAGATCCAGCTCGAATCCCTGCAGGCTTTGAAGTACACGTTGGTAATGGTATTCGTGTTGCTCACCCAGCAAAGCTTGAGGCCCGCCTTCAATCTTTAGAAGGTAAAAATGTGTCAGTTGATTCAAGCACAAGCAATGCTTGGTACACGCTTGTTCTCCAAAACGCAGGTGCTCACATCATTGAAGCAGCCGACCCATGCCTAATGCCAAAAGCCGCTAAAAACGCAACGGAAATTGCAGGTATGAAAGCGTGTCACATCCGTGATGGTGTGGCGATGGCAAAATTTCTATCTTGGATTGATGCAGAAGTGGCACAAGGTAACCTGCACAACGAAGCGGTATTAGCAGACAAAGTACAGTCATTCCGCGAGCAAGATCCAACACTGATGGACCTAAGTTTCGACACGATTTCTGCAGCAGGCGGAAACGCAGCGATGTGTCACTACAATCATGAGAACCAGCCGGAGCCGGGTCAGCTAGAAATGAATACACTATACCTAGTCGATTCAGGCGGTCAGTACCTAGATGGCACAACAGACATCACACGTACTATCGCAATTGGCCAGCCAAGCGAAGAAATGATTCAACAGTTCACTCTTGCACTTAAGGGTCATATCGGTATAGCACGTGCTCGCTTCCCACAAGGTACGCGTGGCTTCCAACTGGATATCCTAGCGCGTCAACACTTATGGGCAGAAGGCTTCGACTATGACCACGGTACAGGTCATGGTGTTGGCCATTTCCTAAGTGTTCATGAAGGTCCGCAAAGCATCTCTAAGAAGCTTATCGACGTCCCTCTTGTTGAAGGTATGGTGTTATCAAACGAGCCGGGTTACTACCGTGCTGATGAGTTTGGTATCCGCATTGAAAACTTAGAACTGGTTGTTGAACTGCCAACTCAAGGTGACTTCTCAGTATTAACGTTTGAATCGCTAACACGTTGCCCTATCGATAAACGCAACATCAACGTCGATCTACTGACACGTCCGGAACTTGCATGGCTAAACGATTACCACCAAAAGGTGTGGAACGATGTTAGCCCACTAGTTAAAGGTGACACTTTAGAATGGCTACGCCAAGCAACGACTCCGCTGGCTCACGCTTAGTGCCTAGTTCGATAGAAAGCTCAACCAAACCAGTTTAGCTAAGTCAGATACGAAAACGGCTACCTTTAGGTAGCCGTTTTTATTTGTCGCTTTCACATCACTGATGTTTCACGTGAAACATCAGCCAAGCTGCAAGTTAGCCTGAGTAAGCGCTATGCCAATCTCGCCAAACTGGGTCAAACCCACGTTGACGAATCATAGCCTCAACATCAGTTGCACTTCTCTCATCACTTATCTCAAACTGCTCAAGCTCTTCCTCACCCGAAGCATAACCACCAGGTTGAGTTTTTGACGCGGCGGACATACTAGTGATACCTAACGGCAATACGTTATCGCGAAACGCTGCAGACTCACGAGTTGAAAGAGACAACTCAACTTCAGGGTTTAGTAATCGATAGGCACAGATAAGTTGTACTAACTGTTTATCACTCATAATCGATTTAGGTTGTAACCCCCCCTCACAAGGACGAAGACGTGGGAATGAAATCGAGTAACGCGTTTGCCAGTAAGTTCGCTCTAAGTAATCTAAGTGAGCGGCGACGAAAAAGCAGTCTGTTCGCCAATCTTCCAAACCGATCAAAGCACCAATTCCTATCTTATCAATACCCGCTTTTGCCAGACGATCTGGCGTTTCAAGCCGGTATTCAAAATCCATTTTGTTGCCACGTAAGTGGTGCTCAGCGTAGGTACTTGGACTATATGTTTCTTGGTAAACCATCACGGCATCTAAGCCGAGTGTTTTAAGCTCCGCGTAGTCATCTTGATCAAGCGGCTGCACTTCCATCGCAAGGTAGTTAAATTGCGCCTTTATATTCGGTAACACCTCACGGAAGTATTTCATCCCAACCTTAGTTTCGTGCTCGCCAGTCACCAACAGTACACTATCAAACTTCATCTTTTTGATAGCCGCACTTTCGGCATCAATCTCATCCAAAGTAAGCGTGCGGCGCTTGATACGGTTCTCCATTGAAAAACCACAATACGTACATGCGTTAGCGCACAGGTTAGATAGGTACAAAGGAATATAAAGCGACATCGTATTGCCAAATCGCTTACGAGTTTGCGCCAACGATTGCTGTGCCATCTGCTCTAAGTAAGGTTCTGCCGCCGGAGAGATCAGAGCCTTAAAGTCTTCTAAGTCGCGTTTGGGTTTACTCAGAGCACGTTCAACATCCGCTGCCGTTTTACTGAAAATAGACATACCAGTGTCGTCCCAGTTGAGTTGTTTAAATCGATCAACAAACGTCATAGCAATACTACTCGTCTAGGAATGAAGTTAACGGGCTCGAAGCAACCGCGTGAGATACTTTTCCTGCAAGTCCAGCAAGGTAAGCCATTCGACCCGCCTCAACCGCCAGCTTAAAAGCAATCGCCATCTCAACAGGCTGTTGAGATGCAGCTATAGCCGTATTCACTAACACAGCGTCTGCGCCCATTTCCATTGCACGAGCAGCATGAGATGGCGCACCAATCCCCGCATCAACAATCACAGGGACATTCGCTTGGTCGATAATGATCTCTAAGAAATCTGCAGACGCAATACCCTTATTTGAACCAATCGGCGCACCTAACGGCATAACCGCAGCACAACCCACCTCTTCCAAGCGCTTACACAAAACAGGGTCAGCATGGCAATAAGGCAACACAACAAAGCCATCTTTGACCAGTTGCTCAGCAGCTTTAAGCGTTTCAATTGGGTCCGGCATCAAGTACTTTGGATCTGGGTGAATTTCCAGTTTAAGCCAATTTGTGCCTAGCGCTTCACGAGCCAAGTGGGCAGCAAAGATGGCGTCTTTTGCATTCTTAGCACCTGATGTATTCGGTAGTAAGTTCACGCCAGCATCAATGATGGGTTGTAAAATGTCGTCTTGCTCAGAGCGAATATCAACCCTCTTCAACGCCATGGTTGCCAGTTGAGAACGGGAAGCTTCGATAGCACTCGCCATCAAGTGCTTATTGGCGAACTTACCAGTTCCAGTGAAGAGTCGAGATTGAAACGTTTTATCTGCGATAGTTAGCATGGTTAGCCTCCTGCAATGGCTTGGAAAAGAGATATAGCGTCGCCTTCATTAACGACCGTTTGTTGCCACTGGCTACGCGGGACAACCGCATTATTGATTGCAAATACACAACCTAGATCAGGTAATGATAGAGCTTGGATAATGTCCGCTAGAGACGACGAGTGTGCTACTTGTTCTGATTGTTCGTTTATCGAGATCGTTATATGGCTCATTGGATTTCTTCTTCTAAATGCTTAACTACAGACGCACTGCACACAGGACATTCACTATCTTGAGTGACCATAAGGTTTTGCCAATTCATCGTCTGGCCATCGAACAGTTTGAGTTGGTGTGTTGCGACCTGAAACTCACCACGAGTTAGACGTTGAATAGCAGCCAAAGCTTGAAGGTTACCTATTGTGCCAACAACTGGGCCTATGATGCCGCTATCGCTACAACGAGTCGTTTGTGGATGATGTCTGAACGGGAACAAGCAGTGATAGCACCCTTTCTGATTCTGATAATCAAATACAATAAACTGGCCTTTCCAGCCAATTGCAGAACCAGAAATCAAAGGGGTTTTCGCGCTGAAACATGCTTGGTTAACCTGCTGGCGTGACTCGAAGTTGTCAGTACAATCCAACACTAAGTCAGCTAGCATCACTTCAAGCTCAAGCTGACTTTCACTCATTCGTTGATTGATGGTTCTTACTTGGCTGCGACCATTGAGCTCACTCAGTTGTTGCTTCAACGCTTCAACCTTAGGCGAACCTAACTGATTTTCCCTGAACGCGACCTGTCGTTGCAGGTTCGATGAATCGACACAATCATCATCGACCAGCACGACCTTTCCAACACCAGAAGCAGCCAGGTAAAGAGCCGCGGCATTACCTAAACCACCACAACCAATCAACAACACATGACTATTTAGAAGGTTGCGTTGCCCTTGCTCACCCACTTCAGGTAACGCAATTTGTCGTTGATAACGGATGAATTCAAAGTCACTCAGCATAGCTAGGCTCCTGTATAACCTCTTCCTTAAGAGTTGGAGATTTAGGTGCCATCAGTTTTTCGAAAAATTCGATCACTTTCTGCGGGTCTTCCGCCAATGTAATCGCACGTACCACCGCCAAACTCGATACCCCACACTCCCACACCTGCTCAGCTGTCGATTGGTCAATACCGCCAATAGCAACCGTCGGATAACCAGTGAGTTGGTCTGTGTATGGGATAGTATCAATCAGCTGTTGATACAGAGATAAACGAACTAAACCTTGAGGCTTTGATGGCATCTGTTTAGTTGTTGTTGGGAAGATATGCCCTAGCGCAATATAGCTTGGGTTGATTTGAACAATGCGGAGCAACTCGTAATAGCCATGAGTAGAGAGACCGATCTTGATACCTGCTTGGCTCAACTGTGAGAGGTTTGACTCTTCAATATCCTCTTGCCCCAAATGAACACCAAATGCGTCATGCTTGAGTGCAAGCTGCCAATAGTCATTGATAAAAACCTGAGCGTTATGCTCTCGACCAAGCTCGATTGATCGCGCGACTTGTTGTTCTAAGTCCACTTGCTGCGGGTTTTTAATACGTAGTTGAACAGTGTTAATTCCGAGCTTGAGCAACCTTTCGATCCACTCAACATCATCAACCACAGGGTATAAACCTAGACTATTCTTACCCAGCTCAGGAAAAGAAAGCACTGTCCCTTGATTAGCCCAACCAACGCTTATATTCAATCGTTGATCTTCAAGAGCTGGAATTGGAAAGTTTTGGTAATGTGCTGGCCATGTTCCACGTGAAACATTGGACGATGCGCGAGCTAAAACTAATGCGTCCTCTAATGGGAATTCCAGAGCCAACAAAGTAAGTAACCAAGCAAAGTGGCCGCGATTATCTAACTCCTGATGAGCTGTAGTTTCACTCTTGATAGCACGATTAGCATCCCGGTGTGACCAGATATCCAGTACAGTTGAATCATCTGAGACACCGACATAGATGGTATTCGGAGTTTGTATAAAGGCATCACAAACGTCAGTTAGCGCGACTGAACTACTGTAATCAACAACGTGGTTCAGTTTCGCTAGCTGACACTCCGCCAATGAATCAACATCATGAGCAAAGCCAATAGATAACGCCTGCTGAGTGTCAACGATAGAGAAGTATTGAGTTGGGCTTACACCCAACTCAACTGCATCGGTTGCCAAGCCTTGTCGCTTAGCAACCAATAGACAGTTCTGCACCTCTCCCGTTAACTCAATATTTTGAGATGGGATGAGTATCTTCACTGTCATTATTCCTCTAATTGAGCTTCTTTTGCACCTACTGCAGGGTGGTAAAGTTCAGAGCCAGTATCACGGAACTCTTGTGATTTCTGACGCATCCCTTCCAGCGGATTATCTAGCATCTTAATCTCGATAGCCTGATCCGCGGCCACTTGTTCGGTGTCTTTCGCATACTCTCGGACTTCCTGAGAGATCTTCATCGAGCAGAATTTAGGTCCACACATTGAGCAGAAGTGAGCAACCTTACCGGATTCTTGTGGCAGAGTTTCATCATGGAAAGAACGTGCTGTTTCAGGGTCTAAAGCTAGATTAAATTGGTCTTCCCAACGGAATTCAAAACGTGCTTTAGATAATGCATTATCTCGGATTTGTGCGCCCGGGTGCCCTTTCGCAAGGTCAGCAGCGTGTGCAGCTAGCTTGTAAGTAATCAGGCCGGTCTTCACATCTTCTTTGTTTGGTAAGCCGAGATGCTCTTTAGGGGTTACATAACAGAGCATCGCACAGCCGTACCAACCAATCATGGCCGCGCCAATACCAGAGGTAATATGGTCGTAACCAGGAGCAATATCTGTCGTCAGTGGACCTAACGTATAGAAAGGCGCTTCATGGCAGTGTTCTAACTGCTCATCCATATTCTCTTTGATTAGGTGCATTGGCACATGACCTGGGCCTTCAATGATCACCTGAACGTCGTATTCCCAAGCGACTTTAGTCAACTCACCTAGAGTACGTAACTCCGAGAATTGAGCCTCATCATTGGCATCTGCAATAGAGCCTGGACGCAAGCCATCACCTAATGACAGGGCCACATCATACTTCGCACAGATCTCACAGATCTCGCGGAAGTGTGTATATAGGAAGCTCTCTTGGTGATGTGCAAGACACCATTTCGCGATAATAGAACCACCACGAGAAACAATGCCGGTCACTCGTTTGGCCGTCATCGGAACGTAGCGAAGCAACAAACCTGCGTGGATAGTGAAGTAATCAACACCCTGCTCTGCTTGTTCAATCAAAGTATCGCGCATCACTTCCCAGTTAAGGTCTTCCGCAACGCCATTCACTTTTTCAAGAGCTTGATACATAGGAACCGTACCGATTGGTACAGGGCTGTTACGTAAGATCCATTCGCGAGTCTCGTGAATATTACGGCCGGTAGAAAGGTCCATTACGGTATCGCCACCCCAGCGAGTTGACCATACTAACTTCTCAACTTCTTCTTCAATCGAAGAGCTTACTGAAGAGTTACCGATATTAGCGTTCACCTTCACTAAGAAGTTGCGACCAATAATCATCGGTTCTGATTCTGGGTGGTTGATGTTTGAAGGGATAATAGCTCGACCTTCAGCAACCTCTTTACGCACGAACTCAGGAGTAATTTCTTTCGGCAGGTTTGCGCCAAAGTTATGGCCAGGATGTTGGTGGTTAAGCTGCTCATCAGCAAACTTCTGACGTCCCATGTTCTCACGTATAGCAATGTACTCCATCTCAGGAGTGATAATCCCCTGACGAGCATAGTGCAGCTGAGTAACACATTGATCGCCAGTCGCGCGACGAATTCTAGGTAGGTTGCCGTAACGAAGGTCGTCTAGAGTTTCATCTTCTAAACGTTCTTTAGTGTAAACAGAGCTTACATCGTCTAACAGTTCCGTATCACCACGCTCATCAATCCATTGCTCACGCAACTTAGGAAGGCCACTATACAGGTCTATTTGATGTGTCGGGTCAGTATAAACACCTGAGGTATCGTAAACTTGAATGGGTACATTAGGTTCGAATACAGGCTCTTTTTTGCTACCACCGACAAGGCTATCAGCGAGTGATATTTCTCGTACAGGGACTTGAATATCTTCTCGAGATCCTTGGATATAAGCTTTTTTTGAATTTGGATAAGGTTGTACGGATAAAGAATCGATGAAATTCTTCGCTTCCAGTCTTGCTTGTTTACGACTCGACATAGCATTTTTCCTTGGCTTTTAGCCATTATTTATAGGGATAAAAATGCTTGACGGATTAGATGCTACAAGAGGGATCACGGTAAGAAATACAGTTGTGATCTGGAGATAGATCTCTAGAGGGATTCTAGTTAGATATCTACTCTTGTTCCCTTCGCAGGTATTAGCCTGATCAGGTTCAACGGATCCCGAGTTAACGGTCTCAGCCATATGGCACTCCGACAAGTTCGATCGAGTATATAAAAACGGCTTGGATAAACCAAGCCGAGTTGTTAACAAATCGTAAGAAAGTTTTAAGACTTTATCAAAAGTTGGAAGCCGATCCATGCTGCTGAGATGCTGAGAACCACGTTGAGTAACACATTGAGTCCCATCTTAAAGAAAGCACCCTGCTGCATAAGAAGCACGTTATCCATCGAAAATGTAGAAAATGTAGTCAGTGCTCCAAGGAAACCAAGACCGATAATTTGTCTCCATGGTTCTGTCGCAACCATCTCATTCTCAAACGCTGCGATGAGTAAGCCCATAATTAAAGAGCCAATCACGTTAACAGTTAACGTACCATAAGGAAAACCACGCCCTAGCATCACCACACATAACTCTGAAATCAAATAGCGCGAACAAGCACCAAATGCGCCACCAATGGCAATAAAACCTAAAATAGATAACTGACCCATGAATCCTCCCAAACAATAATCCCTATATTCTAGCTTTAACGCCGATAAAAGCGAGGGTAGAAACTAAGAATGCATGCGCAAATATTAAACGTTACAGGTGTCACTTAACTTCGATATATCCCATTAAACCCGTTTTCATGTGTTCTATAACATGACAGTGATACATCCAACGTCCTGGGTTGTCGGCAACAAATGCAGCTTTAGCTCGACCATTCTTTCCAAGTAACACAGTATCGGTATGGAAAGGTTCTTCAATTTTTTTACCATCAAGTTCCAATACAGTGAATGTATGACCATGAATATGAATCGGGTGATGATATTGAGTGACGTTCTTAAGATCGAATATGTAAGTCTTACCTAGCTCTAAAGTCGCCAACGGCTCAGGGATATTGTCTTTGCTCATCCCCTCCCACGCTCGTTTATTAGTAAGCCAAAATTTAGGCATCGATTTACCATCTTTAGATACAGGTGAAACCGCACCCTCCCACTCGAACACGAAATCGATCTCTTCAGCATTAGCAAGATCTAGGTTAGGTACTGGATTCAATGGTAATAATGGTAACACTCGCTCTTGAGAAAATGCTGAATCTACGACTTCAAATTCACACAAAGAAAAAGGGAAACGCCCCTTCATTTGGAGAACGTTAACTCGCTCACCAGCTTTAGGAGCGATCAGTCCGATATCAACACGCATCCCTGGACCAATTTTATGTTGAGTCAGTTTGTAAGGCGTTTTCACAGGGTTACCATCAATGGCAATCACCCAAGCCTCAGCCCCTTCGATAGCAATAGGATAAGTGATCGTATTATCGACATTAGCAATACGCAGTCTAGTCGCGGCATACTGCTTCAACTGATATACGGGTTCATGAACTCCATTAACACTACTCCACTCACCAGGAGTGCCCATACGAGCACTGAGTCGAGGAATCATTAAGTCTTTCCATTGACCCTGCTTGTCGATATGCCAATGTTTAAGCATCAATGCGTGTTCTTCGTCAAACTGCACGGGAGTGCTTTCTTCTACGATAATAAGGCCAACTAAACCCATACCAAGTTGTTTAACGCTATTCATATGTGGGTGATACCAAAATGTGCCAGCATCTGGCGGCGTAAACTCATAAATGAATGTTTCACCTGGCATAATCGGTGGCTGACTTAAGAAGGGAACACCGTCCATTTCGATAGGAATTCTTAAGCCATGCCAATGAATAGTCGTCGGCTCTGATAGCTTATTCGTAAAACGAATTGTGACCTTTTCACCCTGTCGACATCGAATCGTCGGAGCTGGAATCTGTCCATTAAAGGCTAAAACATTGGTATCAAATCCCGCGACTAACTCAGCCATTGAAGGTTCAGCAGTTAAGTCATAGACATACTTACCTTGCCCATCAACAGACTGCTTCATAGAACAAGCGGGCAAAACAGCTAGTGCGGATATAGCGAGAGATGATTGAATAAACTTACGACGGGAAATATCCATATTTGTTGCCTTTTAGTAATAACGACCAAAATGTAACGAAATATTTAGAACAATTCTCATAAAGAAGTGGGGATTGTGCTGTTGGTTGTTTATAAGAGGGACTGGGATAAGTGAGCACTTACCTTTCTAAGGTCAAATATAATCCAAGGAAAGGAATGGCAGCTTAAATATCACACATATAGAAAACCAAAAGACCTCCCTCTTCGACTAGATCTTCAAACTATTACGGAAGCGTTAAGGTTCGAATATCAACATATCCAAATTACACGAATTAAGCGAAACCATTATAATAAAAAAGGCTCTAGCATTTCTGCTAGAGCCTTAAATATGGCAGGGGTGGAGAGATTCGAACTCCCAACACGCGGATTTGGAATTCTACAAAACCAAATTTAAAACAGATAATTAGATGTAACACAAAACAGAAGTGCGAGTATTTCTGTCTATTTCTGTGTTTTATTTGACTAAAATTTTAGCTCATCACTCCACTTCGTCAATAAAAAGTAGATAATTAATTTTGCCCAAAAGTGGTTTAGGATAATTCTTTGAATATGAGTTGGTTTCGTCCGAAATAGCGAGTGTATAAATTTAGGTTGCCTACAATAATCCAAGCTACAAAACCTCCATCTAAGCCATTGATTTAAATTTAAATCCAATCGTAAATACGGCATCATAGAAGCAGAAAAGACAATTTTTAATCCTCTAGTTAGCGTTAGGAGCATTAGGTCAAGTATGAGAAGAAGATATACCGATTTAAGTAATCTTTGTTGCCATAAGGAACTTGCGGTCTCTGCAATTATGGAACATTTAAAAAATAACGAACCAAGTTCCTATTATCTAAATGCAGATTTTAAAGAAGGTTGGATAGTAGATGTAGATGATGGAAGTTACTCAGTGAGTATGTCATTTTCTGTATATGATTACAGTGCTAATTCAAATGCAGATATTCATCTTCAAGTGTTTGTTTCAATAGATGATGTAGTGGGACCAATAACTAGAAAATAACTTATGTTGTAAGAATATTTCTAACATACAAAGCGTTCAAAAGGGATTCAGGCCGCGTGACATTTTTGGTATGCGGTTAGTTTTTGTGGTGAAAATGGTCTAAGGAAAGTTGGTCTAGACAGCATTACACCCTTAACTATGCGTTATAACACCTTGAAATATAAGATTATAGCCTCCACTTACATACAAACCCCCTTATCAGCCCGAGTACTAAAATGAGTGACAATTCCCCTAAAACGACTTCCTTGAAGCCACCAAAAGAACTAGCTGACGAACTTTATAAATATGCAAAACCTAAAGTAGAAGTCGTGCGTGTTTTACTTCAGTTTTCTGTTGGTTTGTTCATCTTCTACACTGTGTTTCTAAAGGTTTTTCAGTTTGCAGATATTCAATTTGAATCCTTATTTTTAGCTGAAAAATTGTACAACAAGGCTTTCCTATCAATCATTGGTGGTTCATTACTTGTTTCTTCAGCGATTGAGTTAGGTTATATGCTGTTTACCCCAGGACCAGATGAAGCGATTGATCCATTGATATTGTCCATTACAGCATCAGCACTAATAGCACTATCAGAAGTGGAAGCTACGCTCTTCGGTAGTCCATACCTCATGGATGCCGCGATAATTGCACTCTTCTCCCTAAGCTTGACGTTACTGTTCTATTTGAGATGGAAATGCTCACAATGGTTTAAAGATATGAGCTAACGGTGCTTAAACAATTTGATATGGTTTTCAGTAGCTTTTCGTTACTCACCTTAACAGGGAGCTCGGCTCCGGAGGTAATTTGGAAGAAGTAAAACTTGAAGAATGGCCATCTTTCTACTTGAATAAAAACTGGATCAAAAAGTTAATGCAACGAGAAGTATCATTGGGAATTTCAATTACAGTTATGTACTACTCATACTTCTACGCTTGTAGGTTTGATAATATTGCACTTTTTTCAGGATCAGGCTCTGTTGTGTCAATCATTGGGTTATTATTGACACTAAAGCACAACTTTATTAACAACGCATCAAATCCTGATGCAGCTTTTCATAAATATCACAATAAGATGGGCACTTTTAACTCACTTGGTCAAATGGAAGATGCTAGTAAAGTTAACCCCGTTATCCAAGCAATTAGAGATGAATATGTAGGCGTAATACTCTTAGTCTTAGGAGGGTTGGTTAGCGGTTACGGAGGGTTAGTTAAATTGGTTTAAGTAATGAACATACAAGCGTTTAAGAGTGATTTACACCTTAATTGGCCATTTGTGCCAAATTATCATGATAATTTGGCACAGTATTAGTTTACTTGACTGAGACTAGATCGTTTTCCCATGCTTTGAAAATAGAGTCCTCTGACTTGTTATTGCATGAGTAGCAAATGGGCAGGATGTACTCCTTACTTCCTGCACCAGATTTGATTACATGTCCACCTACATCAGGATCGCCTGAGCAAGATAAAACTTCGCATGTAGTTGCTTTTTTTCTCTTTTTACTTTCCCAGAAATTCAACCAACTTTTATAGCCAGCAGGCGGATTTTTGTCCGCTGTACCGTTTTTATTTTTTATGTCGATAAAGCTCATACTCACCTCTTAATTATGTGTTTTAACGCATATTATTATTTTTTTGCTTTTATGTTGTGATAAAAGTCATAAATATAATTATAAACAATAACTTATAACAAAGAATTAGAAAGTAATTCACAACTCTCGGCATTTCGGTTTAAATTGGCTTTAGTGTTTACGGCACAACGGTTAGGTCAAATGGTAGCGTAGCTTAACAGGACTATCTGGATTCCCCAAACAGACACCTAATTATCAGCCTAAAATTTAAGAACCCATCGTGTTTTGATGCTGATTCAAAGGATTAAGCATCAAAGTTTCTTCTAGGTGCTCTGGGGCTAAGTGCGCATAACGCATGGTCGTTGTTATTTCGCTATGACCCAACACATCTCTTAACTTCACAATATTACCGCCATTCATCACATAATGACTCGCAAAGGTATGACGCAGAACGTGAGTCATTTGTCCTTTAGGTAAGTCAATTTTTGCCCCTGCAACCGCCTTTCGAAAAGTCGATAAGCTGTTTAAAAACATCCTGTCTTCACTGATAGGCTCCAGAGTAGTGAGTTCATCATAAAGCGTTTGATTAATCGGCACGGTGCGATTCTTGGATGATTTGGTATTCAAAAACGTGATCTGATTATTTTTGATTTGTGAGGGCTTTAGACTTTCCGCCTCCCCCCACCTAGCTCCTGTGGCTAAACAAATCTTCACGATAAAAATCAAAGACCGGTTACTGAACGTTTGACACGAACCCAAGAGCCTTGCGATCTCATCATGCTCCAAATACCTCAACTCTTTTTCACGCTCTTTGAACTGACGAATTTTAATCAACGGGTTCTCAAACTCAATCACCCCTAACCTCTCCAATTCGTTAAACATCGCCCTAAGATAGGCATGCTCTCGGTTTATGGTGGTCGTCGTCACTTCGATACTGCGTTGCTCTCGGTAATGCGCAAAATCTTTACTGGTGAAATCGCTCGCAATTGGGTGACCCAAACGTTCTGATATTCGATAAAGACTCTTTCTCAACCGAATATGATCACGTAGCGTTTTACCATGCATTCGATACCAAAGCGTGATCAATTCATCCAGCGTTCGAAAGTCTTTCCCTGCACATTCCCGCTCAAGTTTTAAGGCCAACCGCTTATCAAGTTGCATGGCCTTTCGCTCACTATCAAACACCTGATTAGGGGCCAGACTTGAATAATAATTCGCATTCTTCTTTAAAATCATTCTTCCCCCATCGATAGTATTTAAGCAAGCAAACCGTTAGGCAAGTTTCTTGTTGTTGGTTGTTTTTTCGACAATTCCGAGCTCTGATAGTATAGAGAAGTCGGGACTAATCTGGCCCGACTCAGGAAGTACTTCATCGGTCACCAACCAATATGCATACTTTTTGAAGCGCTCATGCTTTGTGATCTTCATCAAAAAATCACCTTTTGGAATTCTTCTTTCTTGTTCATAGTCTCTTTGTGCACCTATCGATATATCAATAAGTTGCGACATTTCTTCCTGACTTAATTTTTCTGAAATTCGAATTGCTTTGATTTTTTTCCCCAATTCCACTCTTGACCTCACTACGGCTATTGCCGTACATTTAAACCACGGCAAACGCCGTAGTTTAGAATTAGCTTCATCATATTTCCGTGTATTTCACGAAAATCATTAAACCTACGAGGATATCACATGCCAATGCTGCCCGCGTTATTCATGTCTGTGCCTTTATTTGCACGTTCTCACGGAATGAGTGAAAGACAGGTACTCGATCGTCTCGATAACGCCGATTTACCCGAAGTGGAAAAAGAGCTTGATGCAGGGAAGCGGTATGTCGACCTCGTCGAACTCGCGGCTCGTATGGAAGCGGGACAGTTCAAACTGTCGATATTGAGGAAGAAGTCATGATCCCTCTTGTTCAAATCTTCTCAAACAAAAGATGCCTACCGGTGGAAGTGGTGCCAGCCAATGAGCACTCCTCGAATTTCTCTCACGCCGTGTCAGAAATGGAAGACCGAGCCGGTCACCCTGCGTCTTTCATGGCCACCAATCTTGCCATCATCCCGCTTGAAGGTGATTTGCGCATAGTCGTACAAGGATAAGCTCATGACTCACGCCGACGTCACTCAACACCTCTACCGTTTTTGGGTGGAAGCGTACCACCAAGATATGCACTGCTTAAAAGAAAGCGCCCCATCAAGCTTGGTGTCTCAAGCGCAGTCTGAGCTCATTCATGAATCGATTCTTGAGCGTTTACATGAAGTTCGCGTCTACGCCGAAACCAGCGGCGAACACCGCTTAGCCCAATCCATTGATGACGCTTGCACAAAGATGTACTTGTTCAACGAAGCACCCAGCAAGGAGTTAGCCCAATGAAAGTCCAAACCGAAAACAACCTTGTCTATGACAGCAATCACCCAAAATGCCAGCTCCACTTTGCCCGAACCCACGGGCGCGGTTTTGCGTTCATTCAATGCCTCGATACAGGGTTAGACGGCAAAACAGAAAGGATAAAGCGTTACTGGGGGTTCTATGCCGACTCTCTGAATGACAAAGAGAATGAAGCGGATGTTTATCGCATCATGAATTCAGGCAGTCCGTGGCCTGACTTACCAAAGTAATGCTCATGGGAAATGTGTCTTACCAAGAGGCCGTGTCCAGTGTTGACTTACCTATCACTGACCCTATCCACAAGCCCTGCCCCGACATGGAAGGGCTCAAAGACTTTGACCCAGAAAAAACCGAGAGAGCGCGTTTCTTAATATCGAAGCTAAGACAAAAGCACGGCATTAAAAAGCGCGTTAAACCGACACCTAAACCCTTGAATTACACCTGCACCGAACGAGGTTGTATCGAGCCTTGGGGAACAGTGAGTAAAGGAAAAACTTAAGGTTGGATATGAGTACCTACAAACAATTCCATCAACCCAACATCACTCTGTCGTTAAGTCAGTATGTCTCCAATCTCACGGCGCACCTGCCGGTGATGATGCGTCAAGATCTGGAACTTAAACTAGGACTGAGGAAAAAGCGCAGCAATCCGACCGACCGTAATCTCACCTTATTCATCACCGAACGCGTCAGCTTTGTGGATAAGGTCGCCCACCACTTTACCCAAAAATTTCCGTTTGGCTTCGTCAGCCATGAGCCCAAACCGCTCGAACTGACGCACGACATCTTGATGAGCGATGATGCGCTTAAAAATTTCGCCATTCAACTCACCGTGGCCTTTGTCGATATCATCAATGATATTGCCGTGACCGACACCGAAGCGCGTCTTGATGGCATTCCTGAGAGCCCCACCGATTACTATCACGCCCTGCATTATGCCTTTGAACAAATCCGAGACTTGATACTCAAGGTCTTCATCGAGCCTTCGAGTGCCGACACGCGTGATATCGGTCAAACCCTCACGGTTCGTGACGCTGAGATCTTATTAGAGTGCGCGATTCGTCGTTGTATAGACCCTAAAAACTTAGTGCGTAAATTCAAACGCCTTCGCAAGCGCTACATTGAACACGCTCAAGTCACCCTTGGCAATGTCGGAGAACAACCCAGTCAACATCGCTATGTGTCGCGCCTGACTCTCTCCAACTTCAAGCAGCAATTACGCGAGTCCGAAGCCTTCATGAAAAGCATGGTGGTCATCAACCACGACACCCTGCAAGAATTCAATCTCGATGAGGTGGCCTCTCGTACGACCGCCAATCCAGATAATCGGTACATTGAATTGGTGGTTCGCAGTCGCGGGGATGAAGAGCGTGCGATCGATATGGGATTCGAAGGGGTCTTCATCACATGGACACTCCCGTCTAAATATCACCGCAATTCGTCTAAGTGGAACGGCTGCACCGTCAAAGAAGCGCATCAAAACCTGATGGAGCAATGGAGACTGGCCCGCGCCCACTTCGCCAAACAAGACATTCCTTGGTTTGGCCTACGGGTGGCCGAGCCCCACAAAGACGGGACACCTCATCTTCATGCCTTTGTTTATTGCCCTGCAGAATACAAAGCCGACCTCATGCGCATTTGTGCAAATATCGCCCGAAGTGAAGATGCCGACGAGCTCTACAACAAAAAGAAACGCAAAGCCCGTTTTCACGCGAAACCTTGCAACCCTAAAAAAGGCAGCGCTACTGGCTACATCATCAAATACATCTCTAAGAACATCAACGGGGCACACCTCCCAGAGGGTAACGCGGCCAGTAAGGCTCTTTCTGTCCGCGCTTGGGCTAGTGCGTGGGGCATCAAACAGTTCTCTCAATCGGGCTCCCCAGCGGTTGGTCTATGGCGACAACTCAGACGCGCGAACAAAGCCGATGTGGCGATTGATGAAGCGTTAATCGACTTACATGAGCATGCGGATAAATCACGATGGAAAGAATTTACTCAGCACATTGGGGATTTACGCCTCGCTCATGAAACGCAGATTAACCAGTACGGCGAAACCACCAAACGGGTGATCGGGTTGGAATGGTTAGGTCACGTGATCGAGACCTGCCGCGATCACTTTTCGGTGGTGGCGAAGTGCGATGTGGACGCGTGGAAAAAAGCGCGGAGCGCTGTCCCTTGGAGCACTGAAAATAAGTGTAACCCACCTCAGGAAATGGAGATATCCCCGCTCGAAAAAGCCTTAATGGACGTGACCGGATGGAGCGTAAAAGGGGTTCAATGCTTGCTTAAACCGCTGTCGATGGGGGCGAAAATCCCCATTGATAAGCACACCACTCTCAGCCTGATAAATGGAAGACTGGGAGTGACTTAACCCACGCCAACGATGTGAATCAGGGGCCTTTTATCCAATACCAACGTCGAGAGACAGGGGAAGACAATGAAAAGACTATCGCTTGAGGAGTGTCAACGAGATTTATCCGCCCTCGATGCGGCTGATAAGCTGACCGCCAGCCTAAAAGTGGAAATTGACCGTTTTAAAGAAATGGACACCGGCGCACTCATGAAAAAAGCCATGGGAATGTTGATGAGTGGCAACCTTTCACTGGAGGCGTTAGGCCTTCCCGTTAACTTGTTTGAGCAGCTTGAGCACCTCGAAAAGCTCAATGGGGTGGCTCGCCTGAAATACCGTGCAGTGGTAGAGGTTCAAAAGCAGCAGCTTGATGAGATGGAAAGTGCAGAGGTGGATCATGGCTGAACATAAAAACCCAATCCGTGGGTATCTCTCTTGCCCAGTTTGTCAGTCGGTCGCCAGCGCTCATCAAGTGGGTGAAGGGAAACTGATTGCTACAGGGGAGCCGCCTAAAAACAGCCGCAACATTGGGTTGATGTATTACCGTTGCCCAAAGTGCGGTAACAGCTCACATAGCCATGAAGTGACCAAGTTCATTAAAGCGAATCTTGTCGCTGACTCAACCGAACTTCAACCGACAGTCACCGATAAACTGTCGGTGGTTGATCCGGTTTTGATAACCGAACCTAACCGAACAGAGGTAACCGAACTAACCGAGGGGTTAACCGAACCGGAAGAAACACAAGAAACCAGTAAAGACGCGGTTTCCAACCGAGCGGTAACCGAAACGGGCAGCGATGAAGAAACAGAAAAAAACCAAGGCAAGTTTTCCTTTAAACGAGTCGTAGCAGCGTTGGTGTCGGTTATCTTCCTCATCTGGGCATTTTCTCAACTGCTGCCCAAACCGAAAGCCCCAACCGAACCAACGCAAGGGGGTGAGCATGGAGCAAACGAATGAAGTCTTGTTGAATGAGTCAGCAGCGGTGGATGATTGGGGGGATTTTGGCGCGGTCATTGATCAGCTTGAACAGCAAGAGCAAACCGAAAGCGAACCAGTTAGCCTAACCGGCTCAACCGAAACGGTAACCGAAGATAAAACCGAAGCCATGGCGGGCTTACTGGATGTTGTGTTCGCTTTGACCGAACAAGCCACGTCCATGATTTCAGGGGTTGAGTTTGAATTCGACGGTAAAGGGAAACAAGCCGTTATCGATGCCGCGCAGCCGGTCTTTGCCAAACATGGCTCAACCTTGATGGGGGTGTTTGGGGACTACATCGAAGAGGCGACGCTACTGCTTGCGGTTTTGGGCTTGATCTACGCGTCCAAACAACAAATGGCTGCCTTGATGCAAGCCAAGGAGACCGAAAGTGAACAAACCCAAACCCCTAGCCCTACCGAATCCCGTTAATGCTAACCCGTCCTTTGATGCCGAGCACACCCTTTATGTGGCGGGAACGGGAGGGGGGAAAACCTCAGCGGTTAAGCATTTGGGGTTAATCCCGAAAACCGCACAAGCGGTCTTTTTTGACCCCTACACCAACTACGCGGGAAATAAGTTTCAAGGGCAAATGTGCCACGGTACCTCATCACGCTTAATCTTTGTGAAATCGCTGGTGATGGCGCGTCGTCGTGGCGGCTCGTTTAAGTTGGCGTACATTCCAGCCAATGGGGCAACCGGTGGAGAGTTGGAATTTTTCGCGTCGGTGGTGTGGTCGGTAGGGAACGGCCGCGCTAGCCGGCTCTATACGGTGATTGAAGAGTTAGCCTCCTGCGTAGAAACCTCTGGCAAACTTCGAGGTCGTGCGGGTGAGCTGTTGCGTGGCGGGCGTCAGTATGGCCTTGTGGTGCACTCCATATTTCAACGAGGTCAAGAGGTCCCGAAAACCGTGACCGAGCAATCCAGTGTTTGGTGGGTGGGCGCAGTTAATTCTCTGAGTGATGCTCAATGGATCGCGGATAAACGCGGGTTGGATGTGAATACTATTGCGACGTTGAAATCCGCTAAGGTCAACAAGCAACGTATTGGAAAACCGATCGCGGAATACCTCTTGATCCGTGATGGTATTGGTAATATTGAGCATAAGGCGTTGAACTGTCAGTCAGGCTCAACACTCAATTTGAACTACCGGTAACCGCCCTTTTTAACCTATAGGTTACCCATCTAACCTATAGGTAACGCTTCCTTTCTTTTTCAACCTTTTTCCTCTTTGATAAACACTTCATTTGATTATTCAAGATCCAACGTCGAGAGACAGGGGAGTGTATGAAAGCTCAGCATAAAAACATCTTGATTGCTGTTGTCCTGACCTTACTGATGATTGCCATCATTAATAACGTCTCAACGTTAGAAGCAGTCAAACAACTCATCAACGGCAAACGTGGCTGGTTTTAAGGAGAGACAAACATGTCAGTAAAACCAATCAAACTGAATTCCATGGTCGGGGCCGCTTGGGGACAAAAAGGCACGCTGCCTATTCCTGTTGGGCCGACTTACCATGAGTTAGTGTTAGAGACGAATGCCGAGGCCGCCGAGATTGAACGCTTGTCTATTACGCTGAACGCAGAAGAAATCTATGTCTTAACGGGCAGTGAGATCCTCATGTTAGAGCGTTACAAGCAACGTGCTCATACCACCGGCCATTACGTGATCCCATTCAGTGACATTACCGCTCGCACTAAAAATGGGGTTCGCTACACGGGGCTGGTGACAGAAGCGGGCGATAACATCCACTTGGATGTTCAGTTCAAAGCGAAAACCGGCGGTGATCCCCTGTCTATTCAAGTTCATGCCTGGGTCACCAATGCGCAACCTGCCCGAATCTTGGTTCCAATGATAAAGCGTGAAACCATGCCAGCGAACGCAGAAGGGGTAAACGAATTTACGAGCTTAGTCTCAAGTCCGTTAATCAGCTTGCGTCGTGCGCACTTTATGTACGCGGGGATCACTAAGCTCGAGGTGGAACGTGACTTTGTGAAAGAGTACGAAGCCAACAAATTCATCAATGAAGCGAACGCTAAACGAAACGAACGTACCCCGCAAGCGGGTTACTTTCACTTTGATCCGATTGTGCGTGGTTTTTCTATTGATGAGCTCTTCCCTACACAACACAGCTCTAATTTGAAATTTTCAGTGACCACGAGTGACGTCGCCGGCTCAATCCCTATTTTGGTTGAATCGGTGAAAGTGGTTCGCCCTGAAATGCTCACAGGTAAATACTAAGGAGCGCGCATGAGCTTTTTTGATGACCTGTTGGAGTTTGGTGAGGGTGCACTCGATAGCGTGGGCGAAAATGCCGATTGGTTATTTGGCCACAACGCAAATTCGTCCAATCCCAACACCACGCAGCAGCCAAATACCCCGGCGGTCGACAATAACGGCAATGCCGTGACGACGCCACAAGGGGGCTCTGCCGTGGTGAAAGATAACACCCTGCTTTATGTCGGGGGTGGGATTGCCGCGCTCTTGGTGGTGGTTCTTCTCATTGTTCTCTTAAAGGATTAGCGCATGCCATTACTTTTCATCGGTTTGGGCGGTCTGGGTCTGGGAACGGCACTCGGGTTTGGAGTGAGTCAGGGGCTCAAAAAAACCTTAACTGCGACGGCGGTGATGGCTTTGCTCTACCTTGCCTATAAATCGGGAGTATTTCGCTCATGCTAGGCTCATTGACTTCTTTAACGGGTGGCGGTGGTTTGACGGGCGGGTCTTCAGGACCTGCAGAGTCAGGGAACACCTCCAACACCACCAACAACAGCGGCTTTACGGCCGGCGCAATGAACTTTGGCAGTCATAACGGCATACCGTGGTGGGGAATAGCGCTCGTCGCGCTTCTTGCGCTGTATGTTTTCACTCGAAAGTAACTTAATTCCTGAAACGTGGGGAAACGCCAAGCCGAAGTTAAGTCAAGCGCTTGGGGACTACCTAAAGAAGGCTGAAATTGAAGTAAAAGCGGGGCGAGAGTCCCTCTATCGAGTCGAAGACACGTTTATGTTGCTACGCGGTGAGCAATCCCCCTCTGGCGCTAAGGAGCTGGTTGTGGTGGCTTTAGCGGGTGACATGGCCATAGGGACGCTCAGTGCCCTCAATCACGGAGTGGCGCATGGGTTTGATTCGATTCGCGCCCACTTTAATCAGCGCGGCGCTTATCGCTACATTCAACGTAAATTGCAATTGCCCGTGCGAGAGATTGAGACCCACAAGAATGAGCACGTATTACAAATAAGGTTTGATGACATGGGTGGACGGAGTAAATCAAAGAGCAATGCGAAAACCATCACCACGACCACCAACAAAAGCAACAGTCAGGGGATTGGTGGTGATAACAATGGCTTTGCTCTGTCAGGAATAGAAAACTCTGACATTAATTTAAGCATGACGGACCACGGCGCCATGGCGGTGGCGGGTAAGACCGCGGAAGAAGCGTTTCACTTTGGTAATAATGCCTTAGATTTGGCGTCAGAGACCGTAGATACGTCGTTTAATTTTGGTGAAAGTGCCCTCGAAGAGGCATTGAGTTTTGGTGAGAGTGCGTTAGGAACTAACGCTGACCTTAGTGAGCACGCGATAGATTCGATTAAATCCATGGCGGGTCAACAAACGGAAACCACCAAAGCCGCGCTTGCCATGGCGAACGCTTCCAAAGCAAGAGAGCAAACGGGTGAGAACGAAAGCAATAATGAGCTGTTGAAAAACGTGTCTCTTATGGTGGGTATTCTCGGCACGTTAATGACCATGGCCTATTTAGTCTCGGGGCGTAAGAAATGAAACAACTCCATACCTTAAACGCTGGCGAAAGCATTCAGTTTAACGCGGGTCAGGCAGGCAAATACCTCATCATTCGTGAAGCCAGCCATTCTCTCATGCTTCGCGGAGACGCGTTACGTCCTACAGAAATCGGGCGGGGTGATACGGTGGATATCACTCGTTTTGATGAGCTTGAACTTTTTAACCATCAAGCGGAACCGGTCACGGTTGAATATCAAGTGGCGGACATTCCCATCAGCACCAAATCTCAAAACATCGATATTAATAATTCCGTCACGATTAGCGAAATCTTAACCCCCATCACTGTCAGTGCCGTTCAAGCAGAAGTGAAGACACGCATTCAAAATGACACGCTAACTGTGAAGAAGCTTGCTGACCTTTACACCTTGCAAAAGGTCGATACGGGCTATCTGGATTTAACGGGAGATGAACAAAGCATTGCGGGAAAGGAAGAGCGGAAAGGACTCTTCATTCAAACCTATCAAGATAATGATCGCTCTGTTTTGGTTCAAGGGTTTATTGAGGTTGTCGCCGGTGGTCATGTACTTATCAAAAGCAATGAAGCCATTACATTGGAAGGCGTTGCTGGTGATGGTGTTCGTATTGGGGAGTTTATCTAATGTTTGAACTTCACAACCCTATTGGCAGTCGTGGTGATGAGACGGGAAACGGTGGTTTTCAGTCATTAGTATTAAGCAACCAGTATGCTCAAGTTTCAGATGCCACAAACCGACAAGTAGAGTTTTCTCTGTCAGATGATGTAGAGCTACTGGAAGTACGAGTGGGTTGGGCGGATAGCGAAAATTCAAGGAACTTAGATCAAGTCACCTTTTGGTCTCAATGCTTTGATGATAATGACGAGATGATAGCTAATAGCCATAGGTCAATGGTAGTTCCCTTTGTGGCTGGCTTTTCAATGCGATTTTATTTCATTCCTATTTTGACCCCGAGCAACGCGAAGAAAATCATATTTACTTGCAATTATATTGATATTCAAGTGTGCATTGTGTCTCGAACGACCTTTAAGGAGTTAGAGCGATGATACAGGTCGATACGCAGGGGCGAATTGTCACGATTAACGCGCCTCAAGCGTCAACTCAATTAATCAGTTTAGAGGTCCAACTGACGCAAGACGTCGCCATTAATCCCGAACTCTACCGATGGACTGGTGAGGCTTTTGTCCTGTCACTAGAGGCTCAACGAAATAAAGAGCAATCTGAAAGGCGCACAAAGGCTAAACATTACCTTGATGCGACCGATTTTTACTTAGTCCGTAAAGTAGAAACCGGCGCAGACGTCCCCCAAGAGGTTCTCTCCAAGCGCGAAACCGCTCGATCGTTACTCGTGACCCTGTTACCGGACTTTGAATAATGACCATTAAAAAGTTGAGTGCGCTCGTTGTGCTCTTCACTTTACTAGGAGTGTATTTCATGAACAAAAAAACCGTCGATAAAGCACTCAATCAGTTTGCGTTATCAGCAAGAAGCGAGTCTCGCATGATTGGGGTTCATGGCGATCTCAAACGCGTGGTTCGCAGGGCGATTGAGTTAACCCCGTTTGATTTTGGCATTACCTCGGGAAAGCGAACGGCCGAAGAGCAAAATGCGCTCTTCAAAAAAGGCGCTAGCCAACTCGATGGCTACAGTAAAAAAAGCCGGCACCAGTCAGGCCATGCGATTGATTTTGTGGTGTATGACGAAAACAGCAAAGTCACGTGGGGCTTTAGTTATTACGAACAAGTGAGTTGGGCGTTTAAACAAGCGGCAAAAGAGCTGAATGTGCCTATTATCTGGGGTGGGGATTGGGTCAGCTTTAAAGATGGGCCTCATGTGGAGCTCGATAAACGGGTTTACGCATGATAGGCGCCATCGCCAACCTCATCACTGGCGGCATTGATGCCTATAAGCAGCACGGCCTCAATAAAGCGAATGCCCTCAAGCGACAGGATGAGATCGAGCAAGAGCGTCACCAAGCTCAAGTGAAGCGTTTACAGTCTGGAGATGAACAGGCCGCCGATTTAGATAGGGTGAGCCTCAAAGAGCGCGGCCTTAAAGATGAGTTCATTCTCTTGGTGGTGTTTGTTCCTCTGATCTTGTCGTTTATCCCAGACTATGCGGAGTATGTTCAAGAAGGGTTCAAAGCGTTGGAATTTGTGCCCGAGTACTATTGGTACATAGTGGGCGCGGTGGTCATCGACACGTTTGGGTTTCGTTCTATGGTGCGTTACTTACTGGAGTTCTTTTCATTTAAATTCAGGGGTAAGTAATGGAGCTACTCGTCTCACTGAACAGCATGGGCTTATCACCGACCTGGATAGCGTTACTCGTTGTGTTATGGAAGCAAGATAAACGCTTAACCATCATTGAAACAATTTTAGAGGGAAAAAAGAATGGCTAAAACCGGGGTCAAAAGAAACGGCACGTTAAAGAAGGGGTATCGCTTCGCCAAAGGTGGGCGTGTTGTGAAAGCAAAAAGCATCACAAAGAAGCGAAGAAAGCGTCGATAAAATAAATCGCAGATAGCAAAAAGGCCACTCATTGAGTGGCCTTTTTTCATGCATAAAAATGCACTTTGAAGATGGCAGGGGTGGAGAGATTCGAACTCCCAACACGCGGATTTGGAATCCGCTGCT